>NZ_JBJJLN010000007.1:0-147866 GCF_046230725.1 Pseudomonas sp. KCJK9000
TTCGGCGTTCGCTGAACTACCGCGCGCTCAAAAGCAAAAGCAAAAGCAAAAGCAAAAGCAAAAGCAAAAGCAAAAGCAGAGGAGGGCAAAAGCAATGCAACAGCAGGGCAAAACAAGGACAAATGCCTATGCAGGAGCGTGGGCGATAGTTGACCACCTGCCACCCCCCGCGTAGCCTTGCTGCTTCGAGGTTCTTCGGCCAGGCCGAAGCTAAGACGGGAACGCGGTTGAAGCCGCGGCTGCCCCCGCAACTGTAGGCACCAACAATGGATCGACACAGCCACTGCGCCAATGCGCGGGAAGGCGTCCATCCACCACTAAGCCGTTCGCACGGCAATGGTACGGTGCAAGCCAGGAGACCTGCCTCGTTCACGATTTCGACTTTCAACCGGGCGGGGTGATCCGGTGGCGAACGAGCCCGGCCAGCCTGGCCTGCGGCTATCGTCCCGTGTGCCCGCGCTAACCTGCCAAGGGCAACACGACATGAAAACACTGGCCAAGCTCCCCGTCACTATCGTTACAGGCTTCCTCGGCTCGGGCAAAACCACGCTGCTGCGCCACATGCTCGATAACGCCCAAGGCCGCCGCATCGCGGTCATCGTCAACGAGTTCGGTGAGCTGGGCATCGACGGCGAAATCCTCAAACAGTGCAGTATCGGTTGCACCGAAGAAGAAGCCAGCGGCCGCGTTTATGAGCTTGCAAACGGCTGCCTGTGCTGCACGGTCCAAGAAGAATTCTTCCCCGTCATGCGTGAGCTCGTGGCGCGTCGCGGTGACCTTGATCACATCCTCATCGAAACCAGCGGCCTGGCCCTGCCAAAGCCGTTGGTACAAGCCTTCCAGTGGCCAGAAATTCGCAATGCCTGCACCGTCGACGCGGTCATCACTGTGGTCGATAGCCCAGCCGTGGCCGCTGGCACCTTCGCTGCCTACCCAGAACAAGTCGATGCGCAACGCAAGCTCGACCCCAACCTCGATCATGAGTCGCCCCTGCACGAATTGTTCGCCGACCAGCTGGCCAGCGCTGATCTGGTGGTGCTCAACAAAGCCGACCTGATCGATGCCCAAGGCCTGGCCAAGGTCCGTGCCGAAGTGGCCGAGGAGCTGCCGCCAGCGGTCAAGGTCATCGAGGCCAGCAGCGGCCGCCTGCCGCTGGACGTGTTGCTGGGCATCGGTGCGCAGTCAGAAGTGCATATCGATGGCCGCCGCACGCATCACGACTCGCACCATGACGGCGACGACCATGATGACCACGATCACGACGCTTTCGATTCGATCTCCATCGACCTGCCCGAGGCGGACGAAAGCTTGCTTCTCGATGCCTTGACCCAACTGGTAGTCGAGTTCGGCATCCTGCGTGCCAAAGGCTTCGCGGCCATCCCTGGCAAGCCAATGCGCCTGCTGGTGCAAGGGGTCGGTACACGCTTCGACAAACATTTCGACCGTGCCTGGCGCGCCGACGAGCCCCGCATCACGCGTTTGGTATTGATCGGTCAGGACCTCGACGCAGGGCAGCTTGAAGCTCGCCTGCGCAAGGCGCTGGGCGCCTGACCCATGCACCTGCTGCGGACCCAGCCCGGTGGTTTCGTACCGGACGACAGCATCGCCGATCTCGGCCAGACGCCCGCTGAGCTGGTGATTCTCTGTAGCGGTGATTCGCACTTGGCATTGCTTGCCGAAACCGCTGAGCAGCTACCTGACGACTTTCCAAGCATGCGTCTGGCCAATCCGATGCAGGTGCAGAACCATGCTTCGGTCGACCTGTATGTGGATCGGGTGCTGCGGCATGCCAAGCTGATCCTGGTATCGCTGCACGGAGGCGTCGGTTACTGGCGCTATGGTGTAGAGCAGTTGGTGGAACTTGCCTCGCGCGGCGTGCAATTGATTCTGGTGCCTGGCGATGATCGCCCGGACCCAGAGTTGACCGGCCTGGGTACGGTCACCGGCGAGGCGGCAGAGCGCCTGTGGCACTATTTGCGTCAAGGCGGCAAAAGCAATGCGGTTAACTTGTTCCACTGCTTGGCCAGCCAGTGGCTGGGGCGCGATTATTCATGGGACGAACCCCAGCCTTTGCCGCGCACTTCGGTGTATCACCCAGGCAAACCAAATGCCCGGCTGGAAGACTGGTACAGCCACTGGGCCACGGACTACCCGGTGGCACCATTGTTGTTCTATCGCTCGCACCTGCAAGCTGCCAATACCGCATTCATCGACGTGTTCTGCGAACGTTTGCAGGCGGCAGGCCTGAATCCGTTGCCCATCGCGGTGGCCAGCCTGAAGGACAGTGCCTGCCTGGAGCAGGTCGAAGCCTGGCTGGACGAAGTGGCCGCCGAGGTGTTGATCAACACCACAGGTTTTGCGCTGTCCAGCCCGGAGCGCCCCAATCTGCGCCCGTTACGTCGAGATATTCCGGTGCTGCAAGCCATCTGCGCCCAGGACAACCAGCCTGGCTGGGAAGCCAGCGAGCAAGGGCTGGGTGCCCGCGACCTGGCCATGCACATTGCTTTGCCGGAACTGGACGGGCGCATCATCACGCGCCCGGTGAGTTTCAAGGACATGGCCTGGCGCAGTGAGCGCAGTCAATCCGATGTGGTCTGTTACCGTGCCCACCCCGAGCGCATGGACTTCGTTGCCGAACTGGCGCGCCGCTGGGTAGAACTGGCGCGCTTGCCCAACGGGCAGAAGCGGGTGGCCCTGGTGTTGGCCAATTACCCTACACGTGATGGCCGCATTGGCAACGGCGTTGGCCTGGACACCCCGGCAGCCGCCCTGAACATCCTTAAAGCACTGCAAGCCGAGGGTTACCCTGTCGCAGCGCTGCCCGACAGCGGTACGCAACTGATTCATCAGTTGCTCGGCGGGGTGACCAATGATCTTGAGCATATCGACCAGCGCCCTTGCGCCCAGAGCCTGAGCCTGGCGGACTACCAGGCGGCGTTCGCGCGCCTGCCCGAGGCCAACCGCCAAGCAGTGCTGCAGCGTTGGGGAACACCCGAGCAGGACCCCATGTACCGTGGCGGACGCCTGATGGTGGCCGGCTTGCGCTTCGGGCTGACGTTCGTGGGCATTCAGCCTGCTCGCGGCTACCAGGTCGACCCAAGCGCCGTTTACCACGACCCGGACCTGGTGCCACCGCACGGCTACCTGGCGTTTCACTTCTGGTTGCGCCATGCCTTCGCCGCCGATGCGGTCATCCATGTCGGCAAGCATGGCAACCTGGAATGGCTGCCAGGCAAGGGCGTCGGCCTGTCCGCCCAATGTTGGCCAGACGCCTTGCTCGGGCCGCTGCCGAACATTTATCCGTTCATCGTCAACGATCCGGGCGAGGGTGCGCAGGCCAAACGTCGAACGCAGGCGGTGATCATCGATCACCTGATGCCGCCGCTGACCCGTGCTGAAACCTATGGTCCACTTCGGCATCTGGAACAGCTCGCGGACGAGTTCTACGAAGCGCAATTGCTTGACCCGCGTCGGGCGCGTGAACTGCAGCGGGACATTCTTGAATTGGTCAAAGCCAACCATATTGACCGCGAGTTGCAGCTCGAAGGCCAATTGGACGATGCCGCGCTGTGGCTACCACGCCTGGATACCTACCTGTGCGACCTGAAAGAGTCGCAGATTCGCGATGGCCTGCATATCTTCGGGCAGTCGCCCCAGGCGCGTCTGCGCATCGATACCTTGCTGGCCCTGTTGCGCGTCGAGCGTGGCGATGGCCGGGGCGGCAATGCCAGTTTGTTACGTGCGCTGGCCAAAGCTTTTGAGTTGGGCTTCGACCCTCTGGACAGCGACCTGGGGCAAGCCTGGTCCGGCCCACGCCCGGCATCGCTGCAGGCTTTGCTCCAGGGCGTGTGGCGTACCTGCGGCGACACCCGTGAGCGCCTTGAGCTGTTTGCCCTGCAGATCATCGAGCAGGCACTGCACGGCAGCGTTGCACTGCCCGCTGGGGACCAGTGGCAGTGCGTGAAGCAGGTGATTGCAACCCTGCAGGCGCAGGTCGCACCGCAACTCGATGGGTGTGGCGCGGCCGAGATGAACGGCCTGCTGGCTGCACTTAGCGGGCGCTTTGTCCCTGCAGGCCCCAGCGGCGCGCCAAGCCGCGGTCGCTTGGACGTGTTGCCCACCGGGCGCAATTTCTACACGGTCGACGTGCGCAACCTGCCAACCGCGACAGCTTGGCGCCTGGGGTTCGCCTCGGCCAATCTGATACTGGAGCGGCACCTGCAGGACCATGGCGATCATCTGCGCCAGCTGGGGTTATCGGTGTGGGGTACGGCGACCATGCGAACAGGCGGTGATGACATTGCCCAGGCCATGGCCTTGATGGGCGTGCGCCCGGTCTGGGCGTCGGGCAGTCAACGCGTGGACGACTTCGAAATTTTGCCGATAAGCCTACTGGACCGGCCACGCGTGGACGTTACCCTGCGGGTTTCAGGCTTTTTCCGCGATGCCTTTGGCAACCTCATACGGCTCTTCGATGCAGCAGTGCAAGCGGTGGCGGCACTGGACGAACCCGATGATCTGAACCCGTTGGCCGCCCGCGTGCGTCTCGAGCGCGCCAGCTTGCAGGCCCAGGGGCTAGATGCCGAGCAGGCAGCGCGCCAGGCGGGTTGGCGCGTGTTCGGGGCCAAACCAGGCGCCTACGGTGCCGGTGTACAGAACGCCATCGATGGCCGCCTGTGGCACGGCCGTGAGGACCTCGCCGAGGTTTACCTCAATCACGGTGGCTACGCATACGGGGGCAGTGATGAGGGCACCCCGGCGCGTGCCGAGTTCGCCCGTCGCCTGAGCCAGGTTCAGGCGGTATTGCAGAACCAGGACAATCACGAACACGACCTGCTTGACTCCAACGATTACTATCAATTCCAAGGTGGCATGCTGGCAGCCTCGGAAACCCTCGCTGGGTCAACAGTCGCAAGCTACCACGGTGATCACAGCCAGGTTGATCGCCCTCGTATTCGCACCCTCAAGGAAGAACTCAACCGCGTGATCCGTGCCCGTGCACTGAACCCGAAATGGATCGACGGGGCCAAACGTCATGGTTACAAAGGGGCATTCGAAATGGCCGCGACCGTTGATAATCTGTTCGCCTTTGATGCCACCACCCACCTGATCGACGACCATCATTACCAGTCGCTGGCCGATGCTTATGTGCTAGACCCAGCGACCCGCGATTTCATGCGTGAGCACAACCCTGAGGCGCTGCGCGACCTCACCGAGCGTTTGCTCGAAGCCCAGCAGCGCGGGCTTTGGCACGACCCAGGTGAGTATCGCGAGGCCCTTGAGGAGCAATTGCTCGACGGCGAGGAACAAGCTTGAAATGAGTGACCCCCAACAATTTCCATTGGCAGCCGTAGTTGGTGCCGACGCGCTCAAGCTGGCCCTGTGCCTGACTGCTATCGACCCCAAGATTGGCGGCGTGCTTATCGAGGGGCCGCGCGGTATGGCCAAAAGCACGCTTGCCCGCGGCCTGGCCGACCTGCTCGATGAAGGGCCGTTTGTCACCTTGCCCCTTGGGGCGACGGAAGAGCGGCTGGTCGGTACCCTGGACCTCAACGCTGCGCTTGGCCAAGGCCAGGCGCAGTTCTCGCCCGGCGTGTTGGCACATGCCGATGGTGGTGTGCTGTATGTCGATGAGGTCAACCTGCTGCCCGATAACCTGGTGGACCTGTTGCTGGATGTGGCTGCCAGTGGCACCAACCGCGTCGAGCGCGACGGGATTTCTCACCGGCACAGTGCCCGTTTCGTGCTGATCGGGACCATGAACCCAGAGGAAGGGGAGTTGCGCCCACAGTTGCTCGATCGCTTCGGGCTGAATGTGGCGCTGCAAGGCCTGCCAGCGCCGCAAGAGCGTCAACAGATCATTCGTCGGCGGCTGGCCTTCGACAATGACCCGAAGGCGTTTTGCGAGCAATGGGCTAGCGCCCAAGGTCAATTGCGCAGTCGCTGCCAGGCGGCGCGCCAGGCCCTGGCAGCGATCGCCTTGGATGATCAGGCATTGGCCTGGATCACCGAGCGCTGCTTTGCAGCTGGCGTGGATGGCCTGCGTGCCGACCTGGTCTGGCTGCGTGCAGCCCGAGCCCATTGCGCCTGGCGCGGCGGGCAGGTGATCGAGCAAGCCGATATTGACGCTGTGGCCGAGTTCGCTCTGCGTCATCGGCGCCGCACGCCGCCTGATGCGCCGGCGGCCTCAGGCGCGGCGCAGCCGGGCGGTGACAGTGTCGGCGAGGGTGGTCAAGGGGACTGGGGGGCGATGCCTGCGCAACCGGTGAGCAGTGGAGCGCGGCGAGAGGTGCCTAATTGGGCAAAAAAGCCCTAAGCATCCGCCAACCTGCTGTGGCAGTGGCGGATGCCATGCCAGGCACCGGTAAACTTTCAGGCGCTAGAGGCGGACGAACGCGACAGGCCGGGTCAGGTCGGGTGGCTTGGTTACCAACATTGCTCAGGGGGCGCCCCACCTCACGCCAGGACATTGTCTGGCAACAGCGCCTGGGCCGCACCAATGAGTTGTGGTTAGTGATCGTCGATGCCTCGGCATCGACCCGGCGCCATCAGGCCCTGGCGCAGGGCAAAGGCCTACTGGCCGAACTGTTCGACCAGGCTTACCGTCAACGTGCCCGTCTGGCTCTACTGACTGTCAGTGGGGGGGCTGCGCAATGGCAGCGTCACGGCCTCAAGGCGTCAGCGAGCCTGCAGCCATGGTTGCAGGCCCTCGGCGCCGGAGGCGGCACGCCGTTGATCGCAGCCTTGGAGACAGGCCGGCTCTGGCTGCTGGCCCGGCAAAAAGCCCATGGCCATGAACTGCAGCGTTGCATCATCCTTACCGATGGCCGGCTCAAGCGCTGGAATACCTTGCAACCCATGCCGTGCGCGACTGTGTTGGTGGACATGGAATTGGCGCCTGTGCGGGTGGGCCGCGGGCGGCAGATGGCCACGGAACTTCACGCCGACTATCAGCACATCGAGCAATTCAAGGTGCTGGTAAGTGTTAAGTGATTGGCGCGTGTGCGGCACTTTGTCGCAATAAGGAAGTTGCCAGAACGGCAGTTGGGAAGTTAGACAAGTGCGTGCAGGGCACGCACTTGTGCTCAAAGCGCGAAATTACTTCGGCATCGACCAAGGCTGCAGGTCGTAACCTTTTTGTGACAGCTCTGCACGCACTTCCTCAATCAAGCTGGCCCATTGGGCAGGGTCAGAATAGATACGCGATGGAACTTGCTTACTGCCAATTCGGGTGCTGGTGCGGTCGATGACCGCCAAGCTCAGCTCACCGGTTCCGTTGGGCGCATCCCAGGCTACACAGTGGAAGGGCTCGAAAGCATGGTCGGCAATCAGCAGTGCTTCGTTGACACGGAGCGGGGCATTCATGGTTCGGTCTCTCTATGGTCCCAAACATCTAAATAGGGCCGCGTGACTGCTACGTCGCTACCGGTTTATCGCGATCCGCAGTGCGGGGTTATTTGTACTGATGCTCCAAGTTGGGGGTGGAGTCACACAGGCGGTGTAAATTTTTTTGAGTCCTGCGCAATTTCTTGCCTGCGCCGCCTGTGACGCTGATGAATTTGAAAAATTCCCGAACCCACCCGGTGTGGTGCAAATCTGCAGACAGACGGTCGTTGGCACTTTCAGGTTCGTTGCTACTGTTAAATCGGCGCCGCAACTTGCTGTTTTCACATATAAAACCAACAATTGGCGCCAAGGAACGGTCATGCACGAGACTGCCGCTCTTCGTCGCCTGCTCATCGTCGACCCCTGTGACGACTGCCACCGTTTGCTACCAGCCCTGGAAAGTGCCGGTTGGGTAGTGCACACCTGCAGCCTGGACCAGGCGCTCGAGCACCGATGCGATATCGGCCTGCTGCGCCTTCAGGGCTCGCACCTGCAGCATTCGGACGCGGTCAAGGACATGATCAAACGCAGCAACACCGAGTGGATCGCCGTGCTCGATGCCCAGCAGCTGCGCATGCCAAACGTTGGGGATTTCGTCTGCGAATGGTTCTTCGATTTTCATACCTTGCCTTTTGACTTCTCCCGCGTGTTGGTAACGCTCGGCCGGGCGTTTGGCATGGCGCGTCTGCGCGGCCAAGGCACTTCAAGGGTGGATGCGTTGGAG
The DNA here is from genome assembly GCF_046230725.1 of Pseudomonas sp. KCJK9000. Lineage (NCBI taxonomy): Bacteria > Pseudomonadati > Pseudomonadota > Gammaproteobacteria > Pseudomonadales > Pseudomonadaceae > Pseudomonas > Pseudomonas sp. KCJK9000. The sequence continues at coordinate 8,111 of NZ_JBJJLN010000007.1, forward strand.
CATGAACTGCTCGGTGACAGCCGCCCGATTCTGGAATTGCGCAAGTTGCTCGGCAAACTGGCACCAACCGAATCGCCAGTGCTGATCCGTGGCGAGAGCGGCACAGGCAAAGAATTGGTTGCGCGGACACTGCACCGGCAATCCCAGCGTAGCGAAAAGCCGTTCATCGCCATCAACTGCGGCGCGATCCCTGAGCATTTGATCCAGTCCGAGCTGTTCGGGCATGAAAAAGGTGCTTTCACAGGTGCACACCAGCGCAAGGTGGGGCGTATCGAGGCGGCGCACGGGGGGACGTTGTTCCTCGACGAAATTGGCGACCTGCCGTTGGAATTACAGGCCAATCTGCTGCGTTTTCTCCAGGAAAAGAACATTGAGCGTGTGGGCGGCAGCCAGCCAATACCGGTCGATGTTCGCGTGCTGGCAGCAACCCATGTGGACCTGGAAAAGGCCATTGAGCAGGGGCGTTTTCGTGAAGACCTCTATTACCGGCTCAATGTCTTGCAGGTGGTGACTGCCCCGTTGCGTGATCGGCATGGTGACTTGCCCATGCTGGCCAACCACTTTTCGCATTTCTACAGTTTGGAAACAGGCCGCAGGCCACGGACGTTCAGCGATCACGCCCTGGCAGCGATGGGGCGGCACACCTGGCCGGGGAACGTTCGCGAGCTCGCCAACCGGGTCAGGCGCGGGCTGGTGCTGGCTGAAGGGCGCCAGATAGAGGCTCAGGACCTGGGGCTGGAGGGCCTGACGCATGACGACCAGCCTCTGGGTACCTTGGAGGATTACAAGCACCGGGCCGAGCGCCAAGCGCTGTGCGACGTCTTGGACCGGCACAGCAACAACATGAGCATCGCTGCCAAGGTGCTTGGAGTATCACGGCCAACGTTCTATCGGCTGTTGCACAAGCACCAGATTCGGTGATCAGCTCGATTGCGCAACCTGCCCGTCGTTCATTTCCTCCAGGGCTGCGTCCTCACCAGGTAACGCGGTGATCACGCTGAAATCACTCACCTCGACTTTGCCGTCACCATAACCCAGCAAATGGAAGGAAAACGCATTGCGTTTGATTGGGTTGTCAAAGCCAAATTCGATCTCCAGCGGCTTGTCGGCCGTGACCTCGATTGCCTCAGGCAAACCCAGCTGCACATCCTGTTCCCGTTCCTTGGCTTTGAGCTGGATGTACGCCGCGTGCTGCCGGTCCAATGCGCGTACCTTGACCTTTACTCGGGTATGCGAGCCCTGGGGCATTTCCAGGTATTGAGCGCCAATCAGGTTATCTGCCCAGTCGTTGGGAATGTGCGCCTGTAGTTGGATGGCAGTGGGGCCACCAAATTGATAGCTAAGGTTCTGCGGCGTCTGCAACAACGAATGATCGAGCACATCGGCCAGCGCACTTACCTGTGCACCGAGGGTGCTGTCGCCGAGCCCAAGGTATTTGGCCTGATCAGCGATGAAGCCCGAGCTTTGATAACGACGGCAGCGCTGCTGAAAATCGCACTCGGTCAAGACACCCTTGCCATCGTGATAGCGCAGCATGGCATTGGTGTAGGCAATCATCTCTCGACCGCTGTCGTAGTCGCGGAACAACGAGCGCCCGCCAAGGGCGACGGGGATTGGCAGAGCAAAATAATCGAGCAATGAAGTGGCCAAGTCGATGTGGCCATAGGTCCCGCGCTTGATAGGTGGCAAGAGCGACTGCTCGGGGGCCAGGGTCAAGTTGAAGCCCCACGAAGAAGCCAGGCGCACGCCATCGATCCCGTGGGATTCATCCGAGGTCACTACCACCAGTGTGTCCTTGAGTACGCCCTGCTGCTCGAGCTTGTCGAGAAACGCCCCCACCGCGTCATCCAGGTAAGCGACAGCAGCTTGTTTAGGGTCAGGGTAGCGCTGCAGGTAGTGATCAGGGGCTGAATAGGGCTGGTGAGTACCCACCGTCAGCAGGGTGAGCATCCAGGGGCGGGCCTGTTGACGCAGCTGGCCCACATAATCCAGGGCGCCTTCGAAGAAGGCTCGGTCATCCTTGCCCCAGAGGAATTTCAGGTAATTCTTGTTGCTGAACCACTCCACCCCATGCACCGCATCGAAGCCGATATGCGGCATGATGCGGTCCTTGGCCATGAAGCGCAGGCCTGCGCCCTGCAAGTAGTGGGTAGTGAAGCCGGCCTGGCGCAGCTGCGCAGGCAGGCAGGCCTGGTTGCGCTGATGCAGGGTAAGCAGCTCGACACCTTTGGGTGTGCCATTGGCCAGTTTGTCGTAGTCGCCGCATAACATTGCATACAGGCCGCGAATGGTCTGGTGCGAGTGCAGCACGTAGTCTGGGGTGTTCATGCCGCGTTCGGCCCACTGGCTGAGCTTGGGCATCAAGTCGTGGTCGAACCGACTGTGCAGCGCCTGGCGGTTGGGACGCACATACGCGCCGGGGATGCCTTCGAGCGTGATGACTAAAAGGTTGCGGGCCTGCCCAGGCGTTGCCAGCAGTTTCTGCCCACTCAAGTCGTGTTCGGTTAGCCCGGCGCTGGGTAGCGGTGTAACGCTTGGGGCGTTGCCTGCCCAGCGCTCGGCATGTCGCTGTAGGTTGCCGGCGGCGGCCGATAGCAGTTGATGAGGCAGGTTGTATTGGCGCCACTGGTCGGCATCGCTGGGCACCATGCGTTCGCCAGCCCAATGAATGGCGAACAGCAGTGCAGGGATGGCCCAAGCCCGTCGCGGCAGGTTGCTGCTCGGTTGCCCACGGCTGTGCCAGACACTCGCCAGCCAGAGCAGCACGCCACCGGCCAGTAACACGGCAACCCAGGAATGGGCCAGACCGCTACCCGTGGAGTTTTCCATGAACTGCGGATCGAACAGATAACCCAAGTCAGCAGTGGTCGGCAGCCTGCCAACAGCGCTGACCAGCTCGGAAGAAGCCACCCACAGTGCGCACCATGCCAACAGAACCGGCAGCGCTAGCCACCATCGGCGGCGATGCAGTAGCAACACCAGCGCACTGCCCAGGGCCAAGTCCGAGAGGAAGCCATACACGCTCGACCAGCCCAGCAGAGCGCGTATCAGCAATGGGATCACCAGCACCAGTGTGGCCAGGGCGACGAGCCGAGTGCGTGGTGGGCCTTGCAGGTTTTTCACGAAAACTTTCCTTATTGACATGAAATCGTCACGTATTTGTGCGCGATGATAACAGGCCGATAACGGCAAAGCCGTGGGCTACAAAGTTGGTAACCATTTGGGGCGCGATGCGCCCCAGTTCTCAGAAGTAGTACGGGAATTTCAGGCTGAAGGAAAAGTCCGGGGCGTCATCGGTCAGGCCAATCGACAAGTTCGGCACGATCGTGAGGTTATTGGACGCAGCAAAGGTCAGGCCGACGTTGAAGTTGGCCGCGTTGTAGTCGCTGTTGGTGATCGATTGCCAGTCTCCACCGTCGGGTTTGATCTTGCTCTTGCGGGCGAATTGATCGGTCACCGAGAACGACATGCTCATCTTCTCGTTGAGGGCAAAGGCGATACCGCCGCCGATTTGCCATGAATCGCCCAGTTTCACATCACCCGGCACCTTGGTATTGACCTGTGGGCTTATATCGCTGAACGAGTCCTGCATGTTGTAGGTGTACGAAAGGCTACCGAAAAGCACGGCCGGGTCGAACGTCTTGATCAGCGAGATACCCGGGGTAATGGCCCACACACCGTTACCGGTAGGCAGGTCATCAGGTACCGACAAGTTGTCGTTGCCCGGCACCGGCTTGAGTTTGATGCCATAAGGGTCTTTGCCGGTTGGCGCCTTCACCCGCAACGTGGCAACGGCGTCTGGCCAGCTCTCAGACTCGTCGATGAATTTGTAGGCGATACCAAAGTTCACATCGCCGATGGTCGGATCACGCGTGACCGAAGCATCGGACGTGACTCCGGCCGCACCACCCGCGCCACCGGAGGAGTAAGTGGAGTCGCGGTAGACGACGGGCACGTTTATATCGAACTGCCAGCGCTGGTCGACGTTGTACCGCGCGGTCAGGTCAAGGGTCCAGTTGTCAGCCTTGATGCGGTCGATGTTGATATTGCCGAGAAAAATGGAATCCAGTGCCAAGAAGCCGTTGAGCACCAGCGCGCGGGTATCGTAATGGGTGTAGGTGAGCCCGGTTTCGACGCTGAACTTTCCACCGCCGAAGAAGCCACTGGCCTCGTCATACAGGTTGGACACGCTTTGAGCCGGTTCGGAATTGTCTTGCAACGACTGCCCATAGGAGCTCCCGCTGTTGCCAGGGGTGCCGGTGGCCACGGTCTGGCCGCCCTTGACGCCCTCGGCAGGGGACTTGGTCAGGCGCCTAGGTGCTGGCTGGGCGGGAGCTTCTTCGACCTGTTTGAGCCGCTGCTCCAGCACCATCAGTGCATTCTGCTGCGCTTCGTAGCGCTGTTTGAGCGCAATGAGTTCCTGTTTGAGTGCTTCGACCTGAGGGTCGGTTGCCGCCTGTAGCAGAGTGGCCGGAGCCAATGTTGTCAAACAAACGATAACTCTGAACTTCGACATGCGGTGCATGGATTAGCCGTCCCTTATGACTACATAACGATGAGACTTGAGCGTAGTTCAGTATCCGAGATTGCGAAGGCCTTTGAGTTGATCCAAGTTGGTATTTATCGAACCTGCCACTGGCGCATTGTCACGTAACACGACGTTGAGTGAAGTCAAGTTGCTGACACGGTTGCTCACGCCCAGCAGCGTGGTGTTCTGCATCAATCCCCCTTGGCCAAGGCTTTGCATAGAGCTGCCTTGGTTGCCGTTGGCAACGATGTTCATCTGCACGCCAGAGCCGCTGGACGACACGCTCAATGAGCCGGCGCCGTTGCTGCCTGTCAGTGTCGAACCCGCCGTCAGCGCTTGGCCCTGGGGCTGCACGGCGGGCGCTTCATTGCCTTTGGTGACGTTGATGTCGACATTGTTGCTGGCTGCGTTGAAATCACCTGCAGCGCGTACAACCTGGGTCACCCCTTGGGTCGTATTCAGGCCATTACCACCCGTGACGGTGCCGGTGCCGATGCTCGAGGCATTGCCGTTGCCTTTTTTATCGATCATCGAGACATAGAACTGCGGTTTTATGGTCGTTTGCTGAACTTGCATCGCCGACGTAGCCCCAATCACCTCGCCATTGGCGTTCTGCCAGGTGCTGGTCATGACGATGCCAAAACTCACGATTCGCCCTGGCATCACGTAACGGCCACGCAGGCTGGCCAGTTCCTGATCTTTCAATTCGACTGGTTTGAACGTTTCGCCATGGGTAGGCAGGCTGGCGGCCAGGCAAACCATTGCCAGCCACAATGAAGTCTTCATGGGGTTCTCCCGGAGCATGCGCCCTGTTGATGTGCAACAAGGTCATTAGAAGAAGTCGCTTTGAATGAAACCGAAGTCCATCAATTCTGCGTCCTGAACCGGGGTGAAGTTGCTGATGCGGTGTTTCGCGCTCAGCGGCAGTGGCGGGTCGAGCAGAATATTGTTCTTGTCATAACCTTGGCCAATCACCGCGAAGATGATGCCATTCCAACCTTTTACGAAGTCGTCGATCCTGAAGCGTTTATGGCCCAGCACCGGGTCACCGATGTATACCCAGCCTCTGTCGACCTTCTGCATGACCACGAAATGCTTGTAGCCGCGGATGTCCATCAGCACGACCACTGGAATGCGTATGCTGTTGAGGGTTTCTGGCGCCACTTTGTAACCACGGGCACGCATGCCCAGGCTCTCCACGTATTTTTTCATGTCGAGCATGGAGAACCCTTGGGTACGAACCAGGTCTTCATTGGCATGGGCGAGCATGCCCTCGATCACCTGATGCTCATCCACGTCCAGCCAATAGGCCTGACGCAGGATGGTAGCCAAGGATGCCGCGCCACAACTGAAGTCGGTTTTCTGCGGTACCAGGTCGGCGAATTTACGTTCGCGCACGCTCTGGATCGGTTTGTAGACCACTGCACCACCTGGCAGTACGGATAACGGCATCTGCGAAGCTTCGCTGACACTGGCGATGCACAGCAGAAATGCCAAGGCGATAATGCGCATGTTCGACGCCCCCTGCCTTTTTCTTGTTAGAGGGAGGCCCCCGCAGGGGCCTCCTGAGCACAGTTGTCACATCGAGGTGTTGGAGATGGCCAGCGAGTTGCTTTGCTGGTTGCCCACACCCGCTGCCACGTTCACGCCCAAGTTGCCGCTGCCACCGTTCACCGAGCCACTGAGGGTAGCGGTGTTGGTCACAGGGTTGGCCCAACCGGTCGGAGTCAGCACTTGGAACGACACGGTGTTGCTCAGGGCATACTCGCTAGACTCGCTGAAGCTCTTCGAAATGCTGTCCGAGGACTGCGAGGCTTTTTCGCCAGCTTTTTCGTAGGCCGAAGCACTGGCTTTTTCCCAGGCCGATTGGTTGGCCTTCTCATAAGACGTATCGCGAGACTTGTCATAAGACGAATCATGGCTGCGGTCATAGGAGGAGTCATAGGCTCTGTCGAATGAGCTGCTGAGCGACTTGTCGAACGACGAGTTGCTAGCCGACTCATGGGACTTGTCAACCGATGCGTCCAGCGAGGCGCTGAGCGATGCGTCGAAGTCCGAGCTGCGCGAACGCGTGAAGTTGCCGAAGGTTTGCGACGACGATGCGCTGCCATTGGCGCTGGCATCGAGCGAGGCGCTTACCGTGGTGTTGGACGACGAACTGTGATTGTTGCTGGCACTGCCATTGGTAGCGTAGTTGTTCGACCCGCTGGCGCTCATGCTGTTGCTGCCACTGGCGCTGCTGCTGTTGGAGCCGCTGGCGGTCATGCTGGTCGAACCGCTGGAGCTGTTGCTATGGCTGCCGCTGGCACTGGCGCTTTGGCTGCCCGAGGCGCTGTAGCTGGAGCTGGAGCTCTTGTCGACGCTGGCATCGAACGAACCACTACGCGAAGCCGAACCACTCGAAGACGTGGTGAGGGTCAGCGTATCTACCCGATAAGTGCGATCGGCAGCGTTGTTGACCTGCAGGCCAGGGCCGTACTGGTTGGCGGTGGCAGTGGCAGAGGAGTTGCCGATAGGTGCCGAGTTGTTGGCGATCGCCATGCTGTTTTTCTGCTGGTTGAGATCGCCGCCGGCCACGTTGATGCCGATATTGCCACTGCTGCCTTCAGCCGAGCCGCTCATGACGGCGGAGCTTTGAGTCGACCAGTTGTTCACCGTGTTGTTGTTGCTGCGCTGGGTGATCTCGGCAGTGGCGGTTGAGGTGCCAAAGACGAAGCTGTTGTCGATCGCCGCATTGTCCGACGAGGTGTTGGCGATAGCCGACGCGTTGGCCTGCTGGTTGCCGTTACCGGCCGCCACGTTGACACCGACGTTGCCACTGGCGCCAGCACCGGAGCTGCTCATCTCGGCTTCGTTGATGGTGCCTTGGTTGTTGATGGTGTTACCGTTGCTTCTCTGACCGTCATTGGCGTTGGCAGTCGCATCGGTCAGCACGGCGCGTGCAGGTGGGGTGTAGTTGTTGTGGTTGTTGTAACCACGGCGATTGTTCTGATCCGCTTGTGCAGCAACAGCCATGACCGCAGCAATTGCGAAAACCAGAGGCTTGATTGCCATCGAAGGTTTCATGGTGTTTCTCCGTCTTTAGGTTAAGTGTTGTTCTTACCTGTTTCCCTTTGGGTCAATTCGCGACCCTTACGCTCAGGGTGTTAGCCGTCTGGTTGCCCACCCCGGCGCTCTGATTCAGCTGGATGACCCCGCGGCTGCCGGTGAATGCCTGGTCACCAGTGGTGACTTGGCGATAGCCAGGTGAGGTATCAGATGGATCGGAGCTGTTGATCAGCGCCACGTTTTGTTGCAGCAGGACGCTGTCATCGATGCTTTGCGGTTGTGTACTGATGCTGATGCGCAGGGCATTGGCCTGCTGGGTCGCGGCGCCGGCGCTTTGGTTGACCCCCAGTGCGCCACTGCCATGACTGAACGCGTTGCCCTGGATACTGGCGCTGGCGCCCATGTTTGGGTCGACGATGGAGAGCTGGCGTTGGCGAATTTGCGTGGTCGCCGTGGCTTGGTGGCCTGTGGCGATGGCTCTGGCGTTGGCTTGTTGCTGGCCATCGCCTGCGGCTTGGTTGACGCCGAAGTTGCCTTGGTACTGAGCCCCGGAACTGTCGATATTGGCGTCGTTGAGCACGGGCACCGGCGATTGCGCCAGCGCCGATGCGCTAGCGGCAAAAGCCAAGATGAACAGGGTCTGCCTCATTTCATTTGCCTCCAGTGAGGATCTGCAAGGGCGCAAGACCGCGCTGGACGCTCGAGTTGACCATGTTGGATATACCGTTGCCCGAGCCTGTACCACGGCCGGCAGCCTGGTTTGCCAGTTGGGTCTGGTTGCCTATAGGGCCGCCGAGGTTGTCGGTTTGTTGGGTGACCAGCGAGGAGATTCCCGTGCCGCTTGTGATGCTGGCAAAATCCCCATCACTGAGCTCGTTGGTCTGCCTGAGCACGTAAGCAGAGGGGTTGGCATTGGCGGTGGTAGGGTAGGGGTCAGGTGCCAGAGGCGCGCGGGTGGCGATGCGCGGTTGCACGTCGCGGGTGATGACGATGATCCCGTTGTCGGCTTGTGCAGGCAACGCCGAAGCCATTGCACAAGTAATCAGCAGCAGGCCATAAACGCGTCTATCCAGTTTCCCCATGACGGCTACTCCTTCCTCGAACGCTGGTCTTGTTCAGCGATGCGAGGGAGGAGAGCGAAAGCCGTGCCGCTTTTTGCTAACGCTTATGAATCAAATGCTTGAGTGAATAGCCTGAAGCACGCATCGATGTTGTGTATCACCCTTGAGACAGACATTGAGGTTAAATGCCTGGGCGCGTAGATCAGATCTGTTCAGGCACCGCACCGGCGGAATGTCTCATAACCTTGACACTGCCCAGGCTCAAGGCTGGCAGCCTACAGATACAGCCACTTGCATGACTTGAGTGTGTCATGGGCTTAACACTCAGTGGGGCAGGTTGGCATTTTATCTTCGAGCAGACGCTCAACCGCCCGCAAGGCATTGGCGCTGCGTTGCGGCCAGTCGCCGTCGATAATTTCCACGGTTTGCCTATGGTGCAGCAGCCAGCGGTGGCTGTCCTCAAAAAAAACCTGTCTGTCGGCAAGGTCTGGCTGACTGCGCTGACCATCAGCGACCCAGCCCACCCCTTGAGGGCTGAGCAGCAGATGCAAATCGTAGTGCCGTTCTAGCAAGGCATGTTCCAACCAAGGCGGGCACGCGCCGAACAGCGCGCGGCTCCAGAGCATGTTGCTGAGCAGGTGGGTATCGAGAATCAGCAGCTCAGGCGCCAGCATCCGGGCCCGGTCTTCCCAGTCCAGTTGACCGCGGGCAATGGTCGGCACGTCGGCATAGCAGGTGTCCCGGCACTGCTGGTCGATGAAGTGACGGACGTATTCGGCTACCACAACGCCGCCGAAATGCGCTTGGATCTCGCCGCTCAGCCAGCTCTTACCGGTCGATTCGGGGCCGCACAGGACCAGGACTTTCATGCCGGCACCAATGCTGGATCGCGGCGCCATTGCAGCCAACCGCGTACTGCGATCAAGGTCAGCACGCCGAAGAACCCGGCCGTGAAATACAGCTGTTGCTGCAGATACAGGCCTACGTAAACGATATCGACCACGATCCATAGCGGCCAGCACTGCACTCGTTTCTGTGCCATCCACAATTGCGCGACCAGGCTGAAACCGGTCAGTGTCGCATCCAGCCAGGGGGCGGCAGCATCGGTCCAGCCAGCCATTGCAGCACCCAGTACGCTGCTAAGTCCCAGGCCAGCCATCAGGCCCCACAACAGCTTGCGCAGCGGCAGGTGCGAGACCCGCCGGGCCTGCTCGACCCGGTCGGGGCGTTTCCACTGCCACCAGCCGTAAAGCTGAAGTACAGCGTAGGCCAACTGAAGTAGCATGCCTGAATAGAGTTTGACCTCGTAGAACAGCCAGCCGTAGATCAGCACCATGATCAGGCCGATTGGCCAGCACCAAGCGTTCTGCTTGACGGTGAGCCACACGGCGGTAACGCCGAGCACGGCGGCGATGAGTTCGAGGCCGGACATCGGCGATCCTTGGTTGGCAAAGGGCGGCGATTGTAGCCTGTGGCGTGCGTGAGTTGTAGCGTGTAACGAGCACCGGCCGTGTCACCGGCTGGTGCCCAAGTGTGGTTCAGAGGCGGAACTGACGCAGCAGTTGCTGCAGCTGCTCGCTCAACTGCCCCAGGGCGACACCCGCGTCGCTGGACTGACGCGCCGCCTCGGCAGTCTGTTGGGATAAGCCTGCGGTATCCAGCACATTGCGGTTGATTTCCTCGACCACGTGGGATTGCTGCAACGTGGCGCTGGCAATCGAGGCGTTGAGGGCAGTGAGGCTGTGCAGCGCCTGGCTGATCGCGTCCAGGCTGGTGCCGGCCTGCTGAGCTTGTTGCACGGTCTGGCGCGAGGCCTCGCTACTGGTGTCGATAGCTTTGACCGCCGCGTCTGACTGGCTTTGCAGCTGCTCGATCATGGTGTTGATTTCGGCGGTCGACTGTGCCGTGCGTTGGGCAAGCAGGCGCACTTCGTCAGCGACCACGGCAAAACCCCGGCCCTGCTCGCCAGCCCGAGCGGCTTCGATCGCAGCGTTGAGCGCGAGAAGGTTCGTTTGCTCGGCAATGGCGCGGATAACCTCCAGTACACCGCCGATTTTAGTGCTATGCGAAGCCAGGTCGCGAATGACCTGCACCGCCTGGTCGATGGTCGCCGACAGGCACTCGATCTGCTGCAAGCTACCGTGAATGGCCTGCTGGCCATGCTCCACTTGCTGCTGGGCCGCGCGCATCTCCCCAGCGGCCTGCTCGGCAGTCTTGGCCACGTCTTGCACGGCGTAAGTCACCTCATTGACCGCTGTAGCCACTTGATCCATCTGCATCGACTGCTGAGCACTGTGGTGTTGTGCAGCACCAGCACTGTCGCCGACGTGCCCGGCGGACTGTGCCAAAGCATGTGCGGCGCCCTGAAGCTGACCGACTACCCCCTGCAGCTTGCCATTGAATTGGTTGAAGTGCTGGCCCAGGTAAGTGATTTCATCCCGGCCATGGGTGTCCAGGCGCCGAGTCAGGTCGCTTTCGCCGCTGGCGATATTGCCCATGGCCTGCACGGCTTCTTGCAGCGGGCGAGCGATGCTGCGGGCGATCATCAATACCACCAGTGCCATGAGCACTGCGATGGCCAGCCCGAGCAACGAAGCATCGCGTAACTGGCGGGCGAATTCGGCCTGAACGTCGTCGACATACACGCCAGAGCCGATGATCCAGCCCCACGGTTCGAACAACTGTATATAGGAGGTCTTGGCCACCGGCTCGCTGGCACCCGGCTTGGGCCAACGGTAGTCGACCGGGCCGGCACCGTGATTGCGGGCCAGCGCCACCATTTCATTGAATACGGCAAAACCGTCCGGGTCGCGGATCGCGGAGAGGTCTTGGCCATCGAGCTTGGGGTTGGCCGGATGCATGATCATCTTTGGCGACAGATCATTGATCCAGAAATAGTCGTTGTGGTCGTACCGCAGTGCCTTGACCACTTGCAGCGCCTGCTGCTGAGCCGCTTCGCGGGTCAGCGTGCCGGTCGTTTCGAGGGCTTGGTAATAGGCCAGCACCCCAGCGGCAGTCTGCACCACATGACGTGTCTTCTCCGCCTTGGCCTGGTACAGATCGCCGTGTATCTGGCGCAGCATCAACAGGCCGAGCAACACCAGCATGCCGACTGCAACCACCAAGATCAGCCACAAACGGCTGCTGATCGACATCGATCGCAATGCCTTCATCGAACCCACTCCTGTTGTTCTTGTTATTCAGGTGCATCCAAACATGCTTTCCAGGTGACAGGCACCCGACTAATGGCTAAGTGCTAGTTATTGACTACTCTGCCACAGGCTCACGCGAGTTTGTCATGCCCCTTAGCTAGGATTTCGGCCCGGCGAGATGAAACCTTTAATTCTGTAGAACTTTTCCGCTGGCGTTTGTCCCACATGTGCCTGTAAAAAGGCCGCGCCGCGTGCGGTGACAAGCAAATCAAGAAAAAACAGGCCTGCTGCCAGCAGTGCCTCATCGGGGGATCGATGGATTTTTGGACTGCCTTTCAGGCAATCATTCTAGGTGTGGTCGAGGGGCTGACAGAGTTCCTGCCGATTTCAAGTACAGGTCACCAGATCATCGTCGCCGACCTGATAGGTTTTGGCGGGGAACGAGCCATGGCATTCAATATCATCATCCAGCTGGCGGCGATCCTGGCAGTGATGTGGGAGTTGCGCCGCAAGATCCTGGATGTGGTGATCGGCCTTGGCAATCAGCCGAAGGCGCGCCGCCTCACGGCAAACCTGATGTTGGCATTTTTCCCTGCTGTGGTGCTGGGAGTATTGTTCGCCGACCTGATCCACGAGTACCTGTTCAACCCAATCACTGTTGCCGCGGCATTGGTGATCGGAGGCGTAATCATGCTTTGGGCCGAACGCCGTCAGCACAGCGTGGCGGTCGATCATGTCGATGACATGCGCTGGACGCATGCACTGAAAATTGGCTTCGTGCAGTGCCTGGCGATGATACCTGGCACCTCGCGCTCCGGTTCGACCATCATCGGTGGCCTGCTGTTTGGCCTGTCGCGCAAGGCCGCCACAGAATTCTCGTTTTTCCTGGCCATGCCAACCATGGTTGGTGCGGCGGTGTACTCAGGCTACAAATACCGTCACCTGTTCGAACCCAGTGATCTGCCGGTGTTTGCCCTTGGCTTCGTGACCTCGTTCATTTTTGCCATGATTGCTGTGCGGGCGTTGCTGAAATTCATCGCCAACCACAGCTACGCGGTATTCGCCTGGTATCGGATTGTCTTCGGGTTGCTGATTCTGGCCACGTGGCAGTTCGGCTGGGTCGACTGGTCAACGGTGCACAGCTGACATGGCGCGCGTTCAGAACACCGCACCACGCCGTAGTGAGCAGGCAACGGGCGTTAGCCATGCTCGGCTGAAATGGTTGCTTTGGGGCTTACTGTGCCTGTTACCCGGCCTTGGCGCGGCCTCGATGGCCTTCGATGGCCATGGCTGGGTGCCCTTGGCGTTGTATCCACTGGTCAGTCTGATCAGCCTGCTGCTTTACTGGCATGACAAACGTCAGGCCCGAGGCAATGCTTGGCGCACGCCGGAAAAAGTGTTGCATGCCAGCGAGCTGCTGGGGGGGTGGCCTGGTGCACTGATAGCTCAACAGTTGTTGCGCCACAAAACGCGTAAAGTGTCTTACCAATTGGTGTTCTGGATCATCGTGCTGCTGCATCAAGTGTTGTGGCTGGACTATCTGTTCCTTGGCAGCCGTTTCCTGCCCTTCAACTAGTCAACCTAGCAGGGCCGCTTGTTGACGCTTGGGCAGCCGCCGTACCACCAGCTGGTGCGAGCGCTGCAGCAAGTCGCACAGCTCCTCACGGCCCATGGGATAGGGCGGTTGCATGCTGATCCACTTGGCGCGTGCCAGGTAAGGGGCTGGGCGCACGCCAGGGCGGTCGCAATAGCCCAGAAACAACTCGTCGGCCACCTTGAACGACAACCCTGCTCCGGCCAGGTCGAGCACTGCGAACATCTTGTTGCCGGCCACGGAAAACACCCGGATGCCGCCCCATTTGTAGTCCTCTCGAGCACCTGGCAGGCCCAGGCAGAAGGCTGCCACCTGTTGCGGGCTCATTTGCGGCTTAGACATAACGCTCCCCGCAGGCTTCGAAGGATAACGCCAAGTGGTCGATCCATGCCCTTACGGCAGGTAACAGTCCACGACGATGAGGGTAGACTGCCTGCAGATAGCCGCCAGGTAGGGACCAGTCAGGTAACAGCCTCACTAGCTCACCGCGTTCCAGTTCCGCTTCGCAGAACATGCTGGGCAGTGCCGTGAAACCTAGCCCGGCGCGCACTGCGGCATTGCGCACGACAAAGTCATCAATGGCCAGCCGCGGCTCCAGCGCGATGTCCTGACGCTGACCGTTTGGCCCAAGTAACTGCATGTGCACCAAGCGATCAGCCTCGGCTGCACCAAGCACAGGCAAACTGGCAAGGTCGGCGGGGTGGCGTACGTGATCGGCGAAGCCTGGCGCTGCCACCAGCTGCATCTGTGCCTGGCGCAGGCGACGGGTGACCAGTGCTGGGTCTTCGTCGCCAAAGTCGCGTACACGCAAGGCGACGTCGATACCTTCGGATATCAGATCGACACGCCTGTTCAGTAGCACCATGTCCAGTTGCACCTGCGGGTAAAGCTTCAGAAACCCCGCGATCACATCCGGCAGAAACGCGTGGGCCAGTGCCACTGGGCACGACACGCGCAAGCGCCCACGCGGCTCGCTGCTCATGCTCGCGACCACTTCGTCGGCGGCTTGGGCCTCCAACAGCATGGCCTGGCAATGACGCAGGTAGCGCTCACCTACAGAGGTAAGCTTGAGCTGGCGGGTTGTGCGCTGTAGCAACCGGGTGCCCAGGCGTTCTTCCAGTTCTGCGATACGCCGTGACAGGCGCGACTTGGGTATACCCAGCTGGCGCCCGGCGGCAGCGAAACCGCCGGCTTCGACTACCTGGGTAAAATAGAAGAGGTCGTTGAGGTCTTGCATGGCCGATCCACTGTTCCATTGATGGGACAAACTAGCGTATTTTTCGCTACTTTTCAGCCATTGAACCTCCCGGTAGGATTCTCCTCATCGTGATCGCCCACTGCTGCGGTCTTCAATCACAGGAGAGTCCCATGAAACTGTTGCATATCGATTCGAGCATCCTGGGCGACAATTCCGCCTCTCGCCAACTGAGCCGTGAAGTGGTGCAGGCTTGGAAAGCCACCGACCCAACCATCGAAGTGGTGTACCGGGACCTGGCAGCCGATGCCATTGCTCACTTTTCTTCCGCCACACTGATGGCTGCCGGCACCCCCGAAGAAGCCCGTGATGCGGCCCAGGCCTTCGAAGCCAAGCTCAGCGCCGAGACGCTGGAAGAATTTCTCGCCGCCGACGCCGTGGTGATTGGCGCACCCATGTACAACTTCAGCGTACCGACCCAGCTCAAGGCATGGATCGACCGTGTTGCCGTGGCCGGCAAAACGTTCCGCTACACCGAAGCAGGCCCCGAAGGCCTGTGCGGTAACAAAAAAGTGGTGCTTGTTTCCACCGCTGGTGGCTTGCATGCCGGCCAACCTACCGGGGTTGGGCATGAGGAGTTCCTCAAGGTGTTCCTCGGCTTCATCGGCATCACCGACGTTGAAGTGGTCCGTGCACACGGCCTGGCCTATGGCCCGGAGCAGCGTACTCAGGCTATCGATGCCGCGCAAACGCAGATCGCGGCCGAGCTGTTTGCTGCGGCCTGATCATCCTGTGACAAGAGCCGGCAGGCGCGACTTGCGCCTGCCGGTTTTTTTCATTCATGTTTCATCTGCCAGCCGCCTGGCTGATCCTATGCTCAAGCTATCCTGATGCCTGTTGCGCGATAGCTTACCGATGAACACTTCTCGTTACTTGCTGGCATTTCTGCTCAGTGGCTTATTGGGCCATGCCGACGCTGCGTCTTGGGTTGCCGGCCTGCACCATATGACGCTGGACGACCCGGTCGACGCAAGGCCCATGCAGGCGCTGGCGTTCTATCCCTCCAATGGCACGCCCCGCGCTATTCGCATCGATGGTTACCCGATCGAGGTTGCCGAAGAAGCGCCGGTAGCGCTCGGCCAGTTTCCGTTGCTGGTGTTGTCCCATGGCAATGCTGGCAGCCCGCTGGCCCTGCATTACTTGGCTACCGCCTTGGCCCGGCGGGGCTTTGTCGTGGTGGCTGTGGTGCACCCTGGCGACAATGCTCGCGACCACAGCCGCCTTGGGACCCTTAGCAACCTTTACGGCCGCCCTCTACAGGTCAGCGAGGCGATCACGGCCACCCGCGAAGATACCTTGCTCGGCCCTTATCTGAATGACGGCAAGGTCGGTGTGATTGGTTATTCGGCCGGTGGCGAAACCGCGTTGATCCTGTCTGGGGCTCAACCAGACCTCGAACGCCTGCGCCGCTATTGCCTGGAGCGCCCAACTGACGCCGACGCCTGCAAGACCCATGGCGTGCTCATCGCCGACCGCAGCGAGCTGCAACCTAAGGCCGATGCGAGGGTAGGTGCGGTGATGCTGATGGCGCCGCTAAGCCTGATGTTCGGCCGCCACGCCCTGGCAGGGGTGAAGGTGCCAGCGCTGATCTATAGCGGCGACAGCGACCAGCTGGTAGCTGTGGACCGTAATGCCGAGCAATTGGCGCAAAAGTTGCCGATTGCACCGGACTACCGTGTGCTGGCCGGTGCCGGGCACTTCGTGTTCATGGCCCGTTGTGACCAACAGCAGTGGCTGCGCATGCCGGCGTTGTGCAAGGACGCCGAGGGCGTAGATCGGCGGCACATTCACCACTCCCTGCAGCGCGATACCGCAAACTTCTTCACCCAGACCCTGGGCGCTCCAGAGCCCGCGGAGCGTTCAGCTGCGACGGCTGCGGCGCGCCAGTAACATCGTCAGGCCAACTCCAGCCAGGGCCAGCAGGGCAGCCACGCAAAAGATCGAGGCATAGCCAAGGTGCACAGCCACCGCGCCCATCACTGGGCCGGCTATGGCCAGTGCCATGTCGAAGAACACCGCGTAAGCGCCTAGTCCGGCGCCGCGGCTGCTGCTCGGTACCGGTTTTATCGCTTCGACCCCAAGGGCCGGATACACCAGCGACAGACCAAAGCCGGTCAGCCCGGCACCGACCAGCGCCCAGGCCGGTGAGGGCGCCAACCACAGCAGGCTCAGGCCCAGCACCTCCGTGGCCATGCAGGCCATGGCCACGTTGAAGCCGCCAAAGCGGTTGACCGCATTGACGAACAGTAGGCGGGAAATGATGAAGCACAGCCCGAAAGCGCTAAGGCACCAGGCTGCGCCAACCCAGCCACGTTCCAAGTAGTAGAGCGTCACAAACGTAGTCAGGGTGCCGTAGCCGATCGACGCCAGCGTAAGGCCGAGCCCACAGGGGGCAACGCGTAGGAATGCCGACCAGAACGCCAGCCGCTCCCCCCGTGTAACCACTGCGTCCGGGCGTGTGCGTAGCACTAGCAAAGCCAGCAATGCCAGCACCAGCAGAGCCGGGCCCAGCACGCTGAAATTCAAATCGGCCACCGCCAGCACGCCCAGAGGTGCGCCGATGGCTATGGCCCCATAGGAAGCGATACCGTTCCACGAGATCACCCGCGCGGTGTGCTCGGGGCCAACCTGGCTGATACCCCAGCTCAGGGTGGCAACCCCGATGAGCCCCTGCGCCAGCCCAAGCAAAACGCGGCCACCGAGCAGCAGCCCCAGGCTCAGCAGCGGTAGCTGAAGCGACCAAGCCGAAAGCAGTGTCAACACACCACAAGCGCCGATGGCGAGCAGGCCATAGCGAATCGCCCGTTTACCACCCAAGGTATCGGTCACCCGCCCCGCAAATGGGCGGCTGAGCAAGGTGGTCAGGTATTGCAGGCCAATGGTCACCCCGGCAATGACCGCGCCAAAGCCTAGTTGGTCATGCACATAGCTGGGCAGTACCGCAATCGGCAGGCCGATGCACAGGAAGGCAATGAAGGTGTAGAACACGATCGACAGAATCTGCACAGTGACGGTGAACGTGCTACTGGCGGGGGCGGGCTGTTGCGCGGTCATGGGCTCATTCGCGGACGGGCGGGCGTGGGCTAATCATGGCCGTTGGGCGAAGGAAATGAAAGCAGGCTAACTAATTAATCGACCGGATGTTCGATCCTAGGCCGTTCGGCCCTGAGAGGAACGGCCGGGATGGTGGCCCCGGCCGGCCCAGGTGACTTAGACCACCACGCCCTGGCTGCGCAGGTAGTCGTCGTAGGTCCCGCTGAAGTCCACCACACCGTCGGCGCTCAGTTCGATGATACGGGTCGCCAGTGAGGAAACGAACTCGCGGTCGTGGCTAACGAACAGCAAGGTACCGGGGTAGTTCTCCAGCGCCAGGTTCAGGGCTTCGATCGACTCCATGTCCAAGTGGTTGGTCGGCTCGTCCATCACCAGCACGTTCGGCTTTTGCAGAATGAGCTTGCCGAACAGCATACGGCCTTGCTCACCACCGGAAATCACCTTCACCGACTTGAGAATCTCGTCGTTGGAGAACAGCATGCGCCCGAGGGTGCCCCGGATCACTTGTTCGCCGCTGGTCCACTGGCCCATCCAGTCGAACAAGGTCATGTCGTCTTCGAAGTCATGGGCATGGTCCTGGGCGTAGTAGCCTACCTCGGCGCTGTCGGTCCACTTCACTTCGCCTTTGTCCGGGGTCATTTCACCGACCAGCGTGCGCAGCAGGGTCGTTTTGCCGATGCCGTTGGGGCCAATGATCGCCACGCGCTCGCCGGCTTCGATGGTGAAGCCCAGGTCTTTGAACAACACCTTGTCGTCAAAGGCTTTGGCCATCTTCTCGACGGTGACTGCCTGGCGGTGCAGCTTCTTGGTCTGTTCGAAGCGGATGAATGGGCTCACCCGGCTCGACGGCTTGACTTCGGCCAATTGGATCTTGTCGATCTGCTTGGCGCGCGAGGTTGCCTGCTTGGCCTTCGAGGCGTTGGCCGAGAAGCGGCTGACGAAGGTCTGCAGCTCGGCGATCTGGGCTTTCTTCTTGGCGTTGTCCGACAGCAGTTGCTCTCGCGCCTGGGTAGCAGCGGTCATGTATTCGTCGTAGTTGCCTGGGAATACCCGCAGCTCGCCGTAGTCCAAATCGGCCATGTGCGTGCACACGCTGTTGAGGAAGTGCCGGTCGTGGGAAATGATCACCATGGTGCTGTTGCGCGCGGTGAGAATGCTTTCCAGCCAGCGGATAGTGTTGATGTCCAGGTGGTTGGTGGGTTCGTCCAGCAACAGTACATCCGGGTCAGAGAACAGCGCTTGGGCCAGCAGCACGCGCAGCTTCCAGCCTGGCGCCACTTCGCTCATCGGGCCAAAGTGCTGCTCCAGGGGGATCCCCAAGCCCAGCAAAAGCTCACCGGCACGGGATTCGGCGGTATAGCCGTCCATTTCGGCGAACTCGGTTTCCAGCTCGGCGACGGCCATGCCGTCTTCTTCGGTCATTTCTGGCAGCGAATAGATACGATCACGCTCAGCCTTGACCTTCCACAACTGACCATGGCCCATGATCACGGTATCAATCACAGTGAAGTCTTCGTAGGCGAACTGGTCCTGGCGCAGCTTACCCAGGCGGGTGTTCGGCTCGAGCATGACCTGGCCTGCGGACGGCTCAAGATCGCCGCCGAGGATCTTCATGAAGGTCGACTTGCCGCAACCGTTGGCGCCGATCAGGCCATAGCGGTTGCCGTTGTTGAATTTGACTGAAACGTTTTCGAACAGTGGCTTGGAGCCGAACTGCATGGTGATGTTGGCGGTAGAGATCAAGTGCTTGTCCTGCGGGGGTTCCAGAGGTGTATTTAGGCCCTCTCGTCATTTTTGGGCCAATTCTGGGCCAATTCGACTCGGGGCGGCAGCTTCTCCAGCTCCCTCCAATCCGAGGAGGAGCTGATCCATTTCGCGTAGGTAGAAAGCAACATCTCGACGCTATGGCCAAGCTGGTTCGCGATGAACGCAGGGTTCATCCCAGGCATGAGGCACATGGTTGCGTAGGTGTGGCGGATGTCGTACTGACGGCGTTCACGGATGTTCAGCGCCTTGAGCGCCGATTTAAAGTGGCGGATTGTAACACTTGGCTCGTTGATCCACAGCCTACCTTTGCTCGGTTGGAACACAAAAGGGCTAATTGGGTGGGCTGATTTGGATGCCATGGGTCGAAGAGTCGCCATCTGCTGGGCCTGGGTGATGGCGTTGAGCGCGCGCTCGTTGAGTGGCACCTCCCTGTGATGCTTAGTCTTCGTGCGTTTCTCTGGTGCGAGGTTGCCTCTGTGCGGCGTCTCGAAATCGGCCTCCACTAACGACTGCTATCGACCATTGGAGTCGCTGGAGCCGTCTAGGAAACCATGGGCGATTCAACTGACCGGTTGCAGGCGAAGCATTCATCGAATGTCCAGCACTCGATCCAGCGAACAGCTTCCGCCCCCTCTGCCGATCAGCAACAGCAGCAGGCCCGCCCAAACCAAATGGGTGGGCCAGGCGTCCGGGTAGACGAACACCTCTATTACCGTGGTCATGCCCAGCAACGCTAGGGCCGATAGGCGGGTAAACAGGCCCAGTACCAACAGCATCGGGAAGAAGTGCTCCGCGTAGGTTGCCAGGTGCGCGGCGATGTGCGGTGGTAGCAGCGGCAACATGTACTCGGTGCGGAACAACTCGTAGGTGCTCGGGGTGATGCTCAGGAGGCCCTCGACCTTGGTGCGACCGGAAAGAAAGAAGGTTGAGGCAATCCCGAATCGCGCTACCAGGCACAGAAGCGCGTCGCTGAGCCAGTGCTGCAGTAATTCGGCTAGGCGATTCCAGCGCCGGCGCAGGCCGCTGCCGTGAAGGTGGGGGCGGGCGATATCCATGGTGGCCTCCTCAAGTGAGGTTGATGGGACGGAAAACCCCGGCACCGAGCAGCCGGCCGAGCAGGTCGTGAAAGTCCAGATCGGGTTGCGTCGCGAGCGCCAGGGCCGAGGCCCGGTCCAAGTCGTTGCCGGCCGCGCAGGCGTCAAGGAAAGCACAGCCGCCTGCCTCCAGCGCATGCCAGGTGACGCCTTCGGCATGGCCGACGAGCAATGCGCCCTCGCCCCGCCAGGGTAGTTCCTCCGGTATCGGCAGGGCCTCGCGGTTGTAACGCCAGATGCTGTAGATCGGTTGCCCGTTGAACCAGCCCCAGCGCACGCAGGTGCGCGGCTCCAGGCGGCAGGCGGCGAGGTCACACGCGCTCATGCCGGCGAGGCTGGCCAGTTCCAATAGCGCTTGCGCAGGGGCGGCGAAGGCCTCGTTCCACAGTCGGTCCAGGCGCGCCACAGGGCCAAGGTAAGGAAGCTCCCGCGCGGGTTCGAACGCTTCGAGGAAGTCTGCGAAACCCTCACCGTAAAGAATCAGCCTGACATCGCAAGGCGGCGTCTCGCGAGCGTGGATGGCGGCCGCGGCACGTAGCCAGTCTTTCCCGACCAGGCGTTCGATGGTCGGGAAGTTGTCGCACAGCGCATCGACGCAGCCCTTGAGCACGGTGTTGCGATACACCTCAAACCCCGACTGCGCGGTTAGGCTTCGCAGCGCCGGGACAGGGCGCCGATGGAGGGCTTCGACGAAGGCGTCCTGGAATGCACCGAGTGCGGTCTTCATGGGGTCACTTGAGCCAGGTTGAGGATCGCCTGGGCGCGATGGCGTTCGGCCTGCAGGACGTCGAAGGCTGGCAGATGGTCGTCACGCTCGATCAGTGTTGGTATTGGACCAATACGCTGAATGAGATGCTCGTAGAGCGCCCAGACCGGTTCGGCGACAGGTGCGTCGTGGGAGTCGATCAGCAATTGGCCACCCTCATCGTGACTGTGCCCGGCCAGGTGGATTTCGAGAATGGCCGCCGCGGGGAAGAGATCAAGATAGCGCATGGCATCGAAGCCTAGGTTGTGTGCGCTGACGTGCACGTTGTTGACGTCCAGCAGCAGGCCACAGCCAGTGCGCAGCGCCAGTTCCGTGAGGAATTCGATTTCACCCCAGTCGTGGCCCTCCAGGCGCACGTAGTGGCTGGGGTTCTCGATGGCGATGCGCCGGCCCAGAGCTTCCTGTGTGCGCTGGATGTTCTCAGTTATGCGTGCCAGGGCAGCATGACTGCGCGGGAAGGGCAGCAGGTCCGGGTGATACTGGCCGCGCCAGCTTGACCAGGCCAGGTGCTCGGAAATCAGCAGCGGTTGCACGCGCTCGACCAACACGCGCAAGCGTTGAAGGTTTGCCTCGTCAGGTGCGGCATCGGCCGCCAGGGACAGCGAAACCCCGTGCAGCGACAGCGGATGCCGCTCGGCGATCCGCTCCAGCCAAGCAAGGCGGGGACCGCCGACCATGTAGTTCTCCGGATGCACTTCGAACCAGAGACCTTGGCCAGAGCAAGCCAACGCCTGGGCGTAGTGTTCGCCTCTGAGCCCCAGCCCGGCGCCAAGTTGATGGAATGCGCTCATGGTCGGCGGCCTTGGCTCAGGCTTTGCTTGGGGTCAGCGAGCCCATGCCATTGGGCGTCTTGATGGTGGTGCAGGTGCCGGCCGGAACGTTCTTCCAGTGCATGCCGTCGTAGTCCTTCTTGGCGCTGCCCGCACAAGTTGTACCCGCACCTGCCTTGCAGTCGTTCTTGCCGGCCTGGGCGACGCCGTAGCACTTCTCCATGGTGGTGCCATTGCTGGCCTTGGTGTTCATGTCCTCGGCCAGAGCGTTACCGGTGATGGCGGCAAGGGCAAGGGCGGCGGTGATGAGGGGCAGGGTTTTCATAGTGCGGTCTCCGGTTCGAGTAAGGGGCCGCGGAAGGATCCGTCGGCTCGATGAGTAGTTCGCCAGCAGCTGCGATCCGGTTACAGCGCCTTAAAATTTTTTGAGATTTTTTCGCTGCGGCCCTAACGTATTGAACGAATACCTGTTTTCCGCATGCCAACGGCACGCCAGTTGGCTTGGATAAGGGCGGGACAGAATTCATTTACGGTGTAACCAGGACGGCCGATGCAACGAACTACCAGCCAGGAGGTGCTGATCGCGCGTGAGGCTCAGCTGCAGGCGTTGCTGCTGCGTGGCCTGGACGGTGACGGCAGGGCGTATCGCGAGTTCCTCAGTGCGCTCGGCTCGCACTTGCGAGCTTTCCTGGGCCGGCGCCTGAGCCAGCGCCCCGACGAGGTCGAAGACCTGCTGCAGGAGGTGCTGCTGGCGGTCCATAATGCCCGCCACACCTACCGCGCGGACCAGCCTTTGACTGCCTGGGTGCAGGCCATCGCGCGCTACAAGCTGGCTGACCACTTCCGCGCCTTCGCGCGCAGGGAGGCCCGCCACGATCCGCTGGCGGACGACGAGGGAGAACTGTTCGCCGTTGAGGATGGCGAACCCGCTCAGGCCAGCCGTGATCTGGGCAAGCTGCTGCGCCAGCTACCCGAAAAGCAGCGCCTGCCGATTGTTCATGTAAAGCTCAATGGCCTGTCGATTGAGGAAACTGCCAGTCTGACTGGGCTATCCAGCTCTGCCGTGAAGGTCGGCATCCACCGTGGGCTCAAGGCCTTGGCGACTATCATCCGAGAATTGCGAAACGATGAAGACCAATGAACTGATCGACCTGTTGAGCGCCGGTGAGGGCGCGGTTGACCGACACCTCTCTGGCAAGCGTTTCGCCATCGCCTTGGGGGTCGGCGCCTTGGGCGCGTTGCTGCTGATGGCGGCAATTTTCGGTGTGCGACCTGACCTGGGCGAGGTCGCACGCACCCCGCTGTTCTGGGCCAAGGTTGCCCTACCCGGTAGCCTTGCCCCACTTGCCCTGTGGCTGAGCAGCCGCCTGGCGCGGCCAGGCGTGGGTGGTGGTGCAGCCTGGTTGCTGCTGGTGCTGCCCCTGCTGCTGGTCTGGATCGGCGCAGCGGTGGAGCTGGCTGCAGTACCTGCTGACGTCCGCGCCGACCTTATTCTTGGCAAGACCTGGCGCACCTGTGCGCTGAATATTGCGCTGCTCTCGGTGCCGACTTTCGCCGGCACGTTCTGGGCGCTGCGCGGTCTTGCGCCAACCCGCCTGCGCCTTGCCGGCGCGGCGGGAGGGCTGCTGGCGGGGAGCACGGCGGCGCTTGCCTACTGCCTGCACTGCCCGGAGATGGGCATTCCATTCTGGAGCGTCTGGTATCTGCTTGGCATGTTGCTGCCGACAGCCATGGGCGTGCTGCTCGGACCTCGCTTGTTGCGCTGGTAGCGCGGCGTTTCCGGTCTAGGTAGGACCCGCGCAAGCCGCGGTGCGCTAGGGTTGTCGCAGGTGCGGGACGATTCGGCGATTCATGCGGCCAGCATGTCGTCCCTATGGGGCGGCCTAATTGCATGAGCCTTGAATCGCCCCTGGTTTCGTAGACATTTGAATGGCTACAAAGGGTCAATAAGCGTCTCAAGATTGGGTAAACCATCCTTGTCCTACTTCACATGAAGGACAAGCCATGAACGCTATTACGAGCAGCAGCCATCAGCCTTGGAGCAAGGAAAATTGGTCGGGCAGAAACTCCCGCTCCGACTGCAAGATATCTGGGCCATTCGGGTGAGGCTCCAAATCGCGGAGGAAACCTGTGATTTGGCACTTTTCGATCTGGCCATCGATCGCAAGCTACGAGCGTGCGTTCTGACCAAGCTTTGCGTACACGACATTGCTCATGGGGAGCACGTGTCATCGCGAGCGATAGTGATGCAGCAGAAAACTCAACGTTGCGTACAGTTTGAAATTACAGACAGCGTCCAACGACGTTCGAGGTATGACCGTCGCGACTCGACCCAAAGCAGCCCTTCACAAAAGGCCGCAATGGGTCACTGGTCATAGCTGATGAGCAATTGGCGCTTTCTCTCGGCGATTGATGCGGTGGAACTCAACCCGCTTACTCGGCAAGGTTCAGTAGGTCTCTGCATCATCAGGTTGCGCAGCTAAGCCCATCATATTCCTTTACGATTGTCGGTTATCGTATGGTGGATTTGCCAATGATGGATCAAACGGCCATGAGCGATACCCCCCACACTGCCCGCAACCACTGGACTGTTTTCTTAATCTTTCTGCGATTGGGCCTGACTTCTTTTGGTGGCCCAATCGCTCACTTGGGGTACTTCCGAGACGAATTCGTTGTGCGTCGACAGTGGCTAAGTGAGCGCAGTTATGCGGATTTGGTCGCCCTTTGCCAGCTTCTACCAGGGCCTGCTAGCAGTCAGGTAGGCATCGCGCTTGGGCTGTCTCACTCGGGCTATGGCGGCGCACTGGCTGCGTGGATGGGATTCACCTTACCTTCCGCGACTGCTCTGATCCTCTTGGCCTTGGGCATCGCCAGTTATGGCCATGCCGTGCCCACTGGCGTGCTGCACGGCTTGAAGGTGGTTGCCGTGGCGGTGGTCGCGCAGGCGGTATGGGGTATGGCGCGTAATTTGTGCCCTGACGTGCCGCGTATATCCATCATGGCGGCAGCGACCTGCTTGGTGCTGATCATGCCGTCCGCCTTAGGGCAAATGGGCGTCATTGTTATCGCCGCGACCATTGGTCTGTTGCTGTTCAAGCCCCTGCCGGACGAGTCCCATGATCCATTGCCCATTAGCATCCGGCGGCGCGCTGGCCTATTCTGGTCGGCCCTGTTCTTTGCTTTTCTGATCGGGCTGCCGCTCCTGGCAAAGTTGTTCCCATGTCAGATGCTGTCGATGGTGGACGCTTTCTACCGTACCGGCTCGCTGGTCTTCGGTGGCGGGCATGTAGTGCTGCCGCTATTGCAGGCTGAGGTCGTGCATTCTGGTTGGGTCGACAACGATATATTCTTAGCTGGCTATGGCGCAGCTCAGGCAGTCCCTGGCCCGCTATTCACCTTCGCAGCATTTCTCGGCGCCTCAATGAACCAGGCACCCGGCGGTTGGCTTGGAGGCCTGATCTGCTTGCTGGCGATTTTCGCGCCTTCTTTCCTGCTGGTGGTCGGAGCTTTGCCGTTCTGGGAGCGTCTGCGTCGCAACAGCCGCACCCAAGCGGCACTGCTGGGCATCAACGCGGCTGTGGTGGGGCTGTTGCTTGCCGCCCTATATCAGCCGGTATGGACGAGTGCGATTCACGCCCCAGAGGATTTTGGTCTGGCCATTGTGGCACTAGTTGCGTTGATGTTCTGGAAGTTGCCGCCGTGGCTGGTTGTACTCGGCACTGGCGTGCTGGGCGGGCTCTTGAATACCGCTGTGTGAGGCTAATTGCTGAATGTCCGCAATTAGCCGATTACTACATCTCGCCAAAGGCCGCTATGGTTCGATAGTTGCCTTTCACCGCTGACCTCACTGCCTCGTTGTTTGGACGCTCGTACGCAGTCTGGAAAGCTGTTGGGCGGCACCGAAAATACGCCTGGGTTTCCACCTGAAGTCATGGCCCAATCCTTGGGCCAATGTATGAGTTGTGGTGCGGTGATGAGAGGCTGGAACCCGCGAAAACAGGCACTGCACACCGCTCAACACCGCGAAAATAATCGTGTGGTGATGTTGGCGGTGGAGATCAAAGAGCTTTTCCAGCCCGCTCCAGTCGGACGGGCATACGTCGACAGCGTCTGCACGCTGTAACCCTGCTGTTGAGCGATAGATGCGGGCTTGTTTACGCAGATTGTCGCATGGGTAACCGTACCCTGCCTTTTGGTGGAACGTTTTGGCCGACAAGCTTCTCCTCCAAGTCGGAATGGAACCAACGTAACGACTGCCAGACCGGCTTGAACCAAAAGCGTTACCGATAGGCATTTGGGCGGCGAACGCAAGGAAGCCGGAAATTTTTACAGGGGAAGTGGCGGGCGATTGCAACACGAAGAGCGCCAGTATTGGGCCCGGGATCACTGTTGTGATAAAAGGGCCAGCGACCGTGCGGTAAATCGCAAAGGTTGGTCAGGCATCATGCATTGGGATGTCCTTCTACGACCAGGCGTGAGCCATCTCTGCCATTTGGCGTATTCGGCAACGTGCCGGCGCTGGCCGATGATTTGACCCCCTATAAAATGCGGGTCATTATTGGTAGTTGAGAGTAAGCGTATAATTACTTGAAAAGTTTCCAACCGGTTGAGTGCTTGCGCCATTCAAACGTGGAGTGAAGCGCAGGCGCAGTGAGTTGCTGCCCGATTTAAAGCTAAACGTGCGCGCGGCAGAGAAATCCACGGGCTGACCTGTGTCTGCCCAGCAGCTTACCATGGACAGTCCGCTCAACGTGGTTGCTGAAAGGCCTGATGTGCTATTCATTATGCTTTGACTCGGTGTCAGCTTGGCTGTTACCTGGACGTCTTTTTTGCAGGAAACAGCTATGTTGGCTGTTTGATTGGCTGTGGAGATGTCGCTGCCTGAGAAAGCCCCGAGATATAGATTTACCGCTGCCTCAGAAACCAGGTCGCATGCCGGGCTTTCCACCGTATAAGTAATAACACCAGCATTGACTTCATCTGAATACTGGGGGGCTGATCTATGGGTGCCGAATACCTGCCATTTGAACTCATAGTATCCCGGCTCAACTCCTGCCTCTAGCTTGAATGTGACACTTGAATAAAAGCGCACATTTTGCTGAAGAGACCTGCATGCCCCTAATGGGCAGACATTTCCCTGAGTGCCGAAGCCGCCTTGCATCAGCTGCGCTCCTTTGACGGTTATGGATTTAGCCTGCGGCGCGGGCACCCCGGGGTAGGTCGTATAGCCAGACAGCTGGCTGAGATTCATGTCGAATGGATAGGTGAAGGACATGATGCAACTGATGTCGATTGTAACGGTAATTTCCTGCCCTGCACTTACTGTCCCTACTCGCCAGATTTCTCCACCCGAGTAAGGGCGCGTGCATCTTGCCCCCCCTTGGATGGCCAATGCACTGGTGGAAAATAGGCTGACTGTAATACTCATGCAAATTATCAAAATCCGCCAAAATGCACGGAATCGCCTATTGCTGCGTAGGGTTGACATTTCAGGTCCTATTTGAATATCTGTGTTGCCCAGCTAGGCAGTCGAGTTACTGAATTTAAAAACTCAAAGATAGCCTGTAAAGCAGGTCCGGTCGCGTGAATAGTACCCACAGCGCAAGCGTGAATATCTCAAGGCTAATGAAGTGACGACGGCAGGCGAGGATGATGCTGTGTTACAAAAAAGCAGTACTGCCCAGGGTTAGATCTATCGGCGACGGCACAGCAGAAACAGGTAATCGCGCGGTGGGTCTCAGTGCTGATGCGACGGTTCTAGCCGAGATTGGCATCTATTCCAAGGCGGTTTGCTTCCATTTTCAAAATAATTTTCCCGACATCTTTATCGCCATCGTGCAGACGATCGAAAAGCTCGGCAAAAACAAACAGCATCAAGTATTGGGCATTGGCAGGTGAGTGCTCTTCGAAAGATATACTTTCCGATTTGAATTTGTTGTTTGCGGTTGCCTCTGCCTCGTTGATGAGTGTCAAGACCTTGAGAATCAAGTCCCGCTCTACGCAGCGAAGCGTTTGAGCAATGATTTTTCTATTTTCCCTGGAAGTGTGCGACACGTTCAGCTCCTCGATGGTTAGTCAAAAACTTGGGTGAAACCCTTGCAGTGCAAATGGCTAGCAGTGATGAATCGCCCAGATGATCTCGCGCCGGCGTGCCGTTCGAAATTGCTAAATTCACCGGTTCGATAACTAAGACCTGAACGTTACAGCCGCGCCTCGTTTGACACAATAAGACACATCTCAAACATACCGCATGGATTCGGCGCTTGTGCCGCGGCGCGTCCGACAGGTCACGTTCCTCGACCGTACCCAAATCTCTCAACACCTCGTCTCGCGCCGAGGCATTGCAATGATCGCAGACCTCGATGAGCACATCGATTTCCGGTTTCGCCGCGAGACCTGGAACAGAGGTGCTTCCAACGTGGTGTATCGAAATCAGCGCCTCGCCAAAGGCTGAAGCGATGAGTGTCTTGTCTGCCAAAAATCGAAGCGGCCATGCGGGGTCGTAGGGAGTGATCTTGCTGGTCAGTACCATGTACCTTCCTTGGCGGGAAATACTCGAAGTCGAGAACTGTCTTAGCGCTTGCCCTATTTAGCATGGCTGATTAGCACCTTCGATCAATACGCCAGACGACGGATCGGCACGCTACCGCGTTTGTACTGCTGGTAGGCGGTGAACGGCAAGATAATCGTATCGGCAACTCCAGAGGCTGCCATGTCAATCAGGATAGGAAACGGCGCCCAATGTGCTCCCGTTCGTTGCGGCCCATTTAAGTTGCAATACTGATAAGCGACGCCACTGTATGCCCGACTAAGGGTATGACAATTGGTCTGCCATTTCGCCAAGTCGTCAACGGCTTTAGATTCGTCCGATACCGTGTGCACCGTGGCACAGCCACTCAGCAATATCGTTAGCGCCACGCCACTCCATAGCTTGCTCATTCGAAAACTCCATTTGATGTAGCCAGATCATAGCATCTCGATGTCCGACGGTGCTCGCTGGGGCCGCTCGTTCCCCGACGCAAAAAAAAGCTCCATCAGCCGAGAGCCGGGCGCGTTACCTGAGTTATCCTTCTGGGGCAGTAACGCCACAGATAAATTCATCGGACCCAAGCCGGTGCGACCCAAACTCGACGACATAGTCGTTACCACGTCGCTGTGCCTCGGCCCTGGCGGTTTGCTGGTCGGCATAGATGTCGACGAAATGCCAAGGATGAATCGCTCGTAGCACACCCCATCCGAGGACCCAGCCTGGATTATCAGGATCACCAGGAAGGTTTTTTGCAAGGCTTCGGATACTCATGCCTTTCTCCTTCAAACCTATCACCGCTACTAATGGTCGGTACCCGCTGGCTTTTGCGGGCATGCCTTGGCTTAACAACTGTAAAGAAATGGCAAAATTTGCCCAGGCTTGCTGTTTAGAAATTACGCTCTGCGGCACAGCCCTGCCGTGCACTAACCGGGGCTGTGATTCGTAACTTTTGCAGTCGTGTAATGAGGTTCAAGCATGTCGTGCGTGCGATCATGACCGTAGCAATGGTATCGATGCTTACAGGTTGCTGGATGTTCATGCCGCCAGGCGGCGGTGGGCACGGTGGCGGTCATGGGGGCCGGGCATGATGGGCGAGGGGCCTGGCGGCGGCCACCGCTGATCCTGAAATGTTCAATTGACTGATCAGTGATCAAGCTTATGGCGATTCGCTGGTCTGGCAATCAGCATCATCAAGCAGCCTTTCTGGATTGAAGAAGAACGATGCAATGATCACCGCGCTGACAACGCCCATTGCATCGGCGAGCAGCAGGAGAAATTCGCGCCCCTCTCCCAAAATCATTGTATGACTGAGCGCCAGGCTCGCGCCATGCGGGAAGGCGGCAATGCTGAGCAAGGCGACCGCCAACGCGGTTGACAATAGCCGCGTGTAGGTCCTCCCGAATGCTGACATGTAAGCCCAGAATATAAAGATGCTGCACACCGCCAAGGCGGTAGATGTTAAGAACTGGGTAAGTATTTCCAGCCACCACACCATGGCGTTCTCCTGAGGTCATGCGGGGGTTCTTATGCATGAGAATCATGGAGCGAAACAAACGTTCCGCTGGCAAAAAAAATTACCTCAAGCCTGTGCACAGGCCTGAACACGCTCGCTGGCGTTATAGCCAAAAAACCTAGAGCGCCCGCTTCTTTGCGCAGTAACATAGGCCGATAAGAGCTCAAAAACGGGTTGTGGCTTGGCAACGCATTCTCGAGGGGGTAATTGGAGCGTGTCGCGTGAAAAGCTCAAGCGTATTTGCAGGCGCAATACTGTCGACCACCCTCACTGCGTTGTCCTTGGTTGGATGCGCCCAGAACCCTGATGTACGGGCAGGGCATGATTTCACCTCTGGTTACACGCAGCGAAGCCCACAGGCCTATCTGGGGTGCGTCAAAGGTGAACTCCCGAGTAACGTGAAAACCTACCAAGTCGCTACCGGAGATTCGCTCAAGCTTTATGTTCAAAGCATTGACCCCGATAAGGCCGACGGCTTGATCGAACTTCGAGGAACAGGGAACCAGCACGCGTTTACTGCCTACCAGCGTGACGCCTGGTATGACCATGGCCGGCTACTCGATGCAGCCTTGATGTGCAAAAGAGTCTGAGGCAGCACCTGCATACACCAAAAGCCCGCATCAGTAAGCGGGCTGTTTGCATTCAGACTGCTTCAGGCCCGGCTGGGTCTAACGTAGACTTCGGATTCTGCGTGAGATTGTTCAGCCCGCGACTTTAGTGGATTACGTCGCAGCACCTATCCCGGATACAATGACCCACGTTCAAGACGGGTTAAATGAAAATGCCAATTTTTCGCATCTTTGTTATTTCGGCTCTCACAGCTGGCCTTGCTGCCTGCGCCAATCCAGGCAAGCCCACCGCAAGCAAACTCACGGCAAAATCCCCGCAAGATTACGCTGCTTGTGTCCTGCCGAAGTGGCAAGCCGTCTCTGCGCAAACCACGCAGAAGTCGATCAGCCACGGTTATCGACTGACGGCGCCCAGCGCCGTAGCCTCGGACGAGGTGTTGGAAGTAGTGGAAAGCCGTGAAGGCAGCCGAGCAACGTTCTACAAAGGGAGCTTCCTGTCCACTGACAAGCTACGCTTGGCTGCCAGAGAGTGCTTGTAGTAACCGGCTGCGTAGGAAATGCCGATGTCCAACGCCTTCACGTTCATGTCGTCGCCAGTCGGCACCCTTACTTTGGTGGCACGGGGTGAGCGGCTTGGCGCCGTGCTGTGGGAGGCCGAGCGGGAGAACCGCGTCAGGCTGGGCCAACTGCACCGCGATGACCAACACCCCATGCTCCGGGAAGCGGCCCGGCAGTTAGGCGAGTACTTCGCCGGCATGCGCCAGCGATTCGACCTGGCACTGGAGTTCGCCGGTACCGATTTCCAGCGTCGAGTGTGGACGGCTTTGCTTACCATTCCTTTCGGCCAGACGCGCAGCTACAGTGACATCGCCCGGCAGATCGGCGCTCCCCAGGCAGTGCGCGCGGTGGGGGCGGCCAACGGGCGTAATCCGATCTCGATCATCGCCCCTTGTCACAGGGTGATCGGTGCGTCCGGTAACCTGACCGGGTTCGCCGGAGGGTTGCCGGCCAAACAGTACCTCTTGGCATTGGAAGGGCGACAGACCTTGGCGCTGGATCTGTAGTGCACAGGTGTTACCTAGATTTCCAGCGGCACCGCGCGTGCTGTATTACTTGCGACGTCCAGCAGGATCATGCCCTCTGCTTTGTCAGTCAGTGCCGCCAGCAAATTGCCGTGGCGGTCCCATGCCGCAGAGCCTCCCGCACCGACGAATGAGTCGCAGGGGCCAACACAGTTGGCCATCAAAACCGGCATGCTAACGGCTCGGGCCACTTGCGGATAATGCTCGTGGCCCTCGCGGATTCCTTTTGCGGTCTTGGCAACACTGACCAAGTACAGCTCGGCGCCCAAGCGATGGGCGTGGGCAGCATGGTCGATGAACATCGACTCGTAACAGATCGCCGGGGCAATGGTCAGTGGCCCCGCATCGAACACCAGGGGATGATCCCCCGGCGCGAAAAACGGCCGCTCATCCTCGTGCAGGCGCTGCTTGACGTAGGCCAGGACGGGCATGCCTGGGCGCAGGATCGGCATGCCGATGCGGATACCCTCTGCGCTGGGCAACGGTAGCCCCACCGCGGCACTGATTGCCAGCTTGTCACACAGTGCCTGCAAGGGTTCCAGGCGAGCGCAAGTCAGCGGCAGTGCGACCTGGCGCGCCAGGGTCGGCTCGTAGCCGGTCAATGACAACTCTGGGAAAACCACAAGCTCGATGCCAAGTGACGCCGCTTGCTCTATACAACGCATATGGCGGAGCAGATTGCTCGCCAGGTCGCCCTTGCGCGACGCCAGTTGTACGGCGCAGAGTTTCATGGTGCGTGCCTTCCAGGGTGCCAGAATGGCCGAGCATACCCCCCTCTGGCTGAGCTGCACCAGTAGAGCCCCGCGCCAGTGGTCGTACCCAATCGTAGCTGCCGTGGCCAGTGCCATGAGCATGCAGGCCGAGCATCGAATCGCAACCTGGACCTGCGCAGGCAAGCGAGCCTGTGCCATGCTGTTGGCAAATGCGCGCGTGCCGATGGCTACGCCGGACAACCCAGGCAGTAGAGGAGCAGGGCGATGAGCCGGTTTCGGCGGGTAGCCGCCAACAGTGCAGGACGGGATTTGGCCGTGGGCGATATCCATGGGCATTTCCCAAGGCTTGAGCAGTGCCTGCAGGCCGTGGGCTTTGACACCAAAGTGGACCGCCTATTCAGCGTCGGCGACCTGGTCGACCGCGGGCCGAACAGCGAAGCATGCCTCTGGTGGCTGTCTCAGCCTTGGTTTCACGCGGTTCAGGGGAACCATGAGGCACTGGCGATCAGTTACCTGCACGGCGGGCGCCTGGACCTGGACATGTACCGTGCAGCGGGTGGGGGTTGGTTCATGGATATGCCTACCGAGCAGCAGGCGGTGTTCGTTGAACGTTTCATGCAACTGCCGCTCGCGATGGAAGTCCAGACCGAAAGCGGCCTGATCGGCTTGTTGCATGCAGACACCCCGTTCAATCAGTGGCAAGCACTACGCGATAGCCTGCTATTCGACGACGACCCGACGGTTCGCCAAGTGTGTCAGTGGTCGCGTCAACGCCTCAAAGATGGCAACGATGAGGTCGTACAAGGGGTGCGGGCTTTGTTGGTGGGCCATACACCCGTGCTGCAAGCCAAGCAACTTGGCAACGTCTGGCACTTGGATACCGGCGGTTGGGCAACCGGGCATTTCAGCCTGATGGACTTGGCCAGCCTGCAGCTGATCAGCGCCACTGCAGATGAATCAAAAGCCCCAGGGCCAGCAGGATGAGCATGCACCCGGCCACTCGCTCCAGCCATGGCAGAGCACCGGCGAAGCGCTTGAGCAGCCGCTGGTTGCCAATGGCGCCGGCCACCAGCAGGTCCCACAACAGCACGATGGCGAACATCCACGCGCCGTAAAGCCACTTCCAACCTGTGCTGGTGCTCGCGACCATGCCCGCCAGGCTGGCGTAGAACAGCGCGTTCTTTGGGTTGAGTGCGCCGCAGACAAAGCCCATGCCCAGCGCGCGTCCCCATTCTGGGATTGCCCCCTGAGTAGTAACGGCTGTCAGCTCGCTGCTGCCCGCATGGCGCAAAAACAGCACACCGATATAGAGCAGGTAGCCGGCCCCGCCCAGTTGTACGGCGGTGAACAGCGCACTGCCTTCGCGCAAGATTGCCAGCCCGGCAAACGCCATGGCAATGAACAACCCATTGGCCAAGGCAATACCGAGGCAGGTGCCACTGGCCACCCGCCAACCTGCCGATATCGAAGTGCGCGCCACTAGAAAAAAGTCAGGCCCCGGTGACAGGAGGGCGAGGAAGTGGGCGAGGGCGACTATCAAGAACTGTTCCATCAGGGCTTACTCATGGCTAAAGCCGTAGTCTGAGTGGTAGCCCTGAAGCGGTATTGAAGATTATTGCGCTTGACGATATTGCCCCGGCGTCACACCAACGTGGTGTTTGAACACGCGCTGGAAATGGCTCTGATCGGCAAAACCCAAACGGTAGGCAACCTCTGCCAACCCCAGCCCTTCACGCAGCAATAACCGGCCATGGTTGATCCGCGCGTTCAGCAGATAAGCGTGGGGCGTCAAGCCGGTCGCTGCCCGGAACGCGCGAATCAATTGATAGCGGCCCATGCCCACTTGGTTGGCCAGATGCTCAAGGCTAAGTTGCGCCAGATCCTGCGCTTCGATGTACTTGATCAGGCCGTGTACGGCGGGCTTCGTCAACTCAGGAACCGGCGCCGCCGGGCACGCTGGCTGCGCGGCAAAATCGTGATCGCCCAGGAATGCCACCAGCGCCGCCCCCTTTTCGGCAACGCTCGCTGCAGAGAACAGCAGCGCATTGAGTTCGCAAAAGTCACGATACAGCGCAGGCTCGCGGCTTACCCGTGCTGGTGCGCCGGGCTGCGCGGCTGCCAAACCTGACTCCAGGCGCATCTGCGCCAGCCAGATAGCGTCGATGTGAAGCATCTGGTAGCTCCAGGCTTGGCCCGGTTGCGGGTTGCAGGCATGGACCCGCTGTGCCGGCACCAGGACCAGAGTACCAGGGCTCAGGCGCTCTTCCCCCTCGCCAGCGCCAGTGAAGCAACTGCTGCCGGCATCCACCGCGCCAATGGAGAAAGTCGGGTGGCTATGGGCTTTGTAACAGGCGCGGCTATGGCAGGCACGCCGGGCTTCTAGCCACGGCAATGCCGGGTCGCGCCATAGCACAGAGCGGGCAGCGGGCATGGCAAGTTCCTTGATTGGCAGCGCAGCTTAGCAGCGCAGAGCCGGTGGCCGTACAGTTTTTGTCGGTGGCTGTACCTTGACCCAACACCACCGTGCATCGACAGTAACGGCGCCTTGTCTGGAGAACAAAATGGACCTGCCAAGCCTGTTGCTATTCCTCCCGGCCTGTTTTGCCCTGAACATGGCGCCGGGGCCGAACAACCTGCTGTCACTGCACAATGCCAGCCGCTTTGGCCTGCGCACCGCTTGTGTAGCCGGGGCCGGGCGCATCCTGGCTTTCAGCGGCATGATCGCGTTAGCGGCAATGGGCCTTGCTGCGGTGCTGCACACCAGCGAATACCTGTTTCTGGCGATCAAGGTAGTGGGCGCGGCCTATCTGTTCTATATCGCCTGGCAACTCTGGCGCGCCCCA
Organism: Pseudomonas sp. KCJK9000; assembly: GCF_046230725.1. Lineage (NCBI taxonomy): Bacteria > Pseudomonadati > Pseudomonadota > Gammaproteobacteria > Pseudomonadales > Pseudomonadaceae > Pseudomonas > Pseudomonas sp. KCJK9000. The sequence continues at coordinate 43,449 of NZ_JBJJLN010000007.1, forward strand.
ATTGGCGAGGCTGTTATGCCGGGCGATCAACCGCGTGGTACGTGGCGCCTTGCTCGTCAGGAATTCTGGGTAGCGGCGGGCAACCCGAAGGCCATTCTGATTTTCACCGCCTTCCTGCCGCAGTTCGTTTCGGTCGGCAGCGCCACTTCGGTGAGTGAACAGTTCCTTTGGCTCGGCGTGCTGTTTCTGCTGCTGGAATGGGCGGCGATTGCCATCTACTCGGGGCTCGGTGCCTACCTGCAGCGCTGGTTCTGCCAGCCGCGCTCACGTCGGCTGTTTAACCGGATAAGCGCTTCGCTGCTCGGCTGTGCCGGCCTCGGTTTGCTGGCATCGCGGCGCTAGAACTCCCAACGCACCCCCAGGTTCACGCCGCTGGCCTGCTGCTGGCGGCTGTCGAGGTTGCTTGCGTAGTGCACCCCCGCGTGCATGCTCAGCGCACTGCTTATCTGCGCTACGAGCCCGCTTTCAACGCGCAGCGAGCTGGACCGATAGTCGGTTTTGATGCTGTCGACGTTATCGAAGGTGAGGGTGTCGCGCCCACCGTCGCTGTGCCACACGTCAAACTGCACATACGGCTGCAACAAGCGCCCATTCGCTGTGTGATAGGTCCCTTCTAGGCGCACGCCAAGCCGGCCGGTGATTTCCACCTGGGCGTCGTGGCTGACCCGCGAGACACTGTCGCTGGCACTGTCGAGCAAGACTTTCTGAGCAATCAGTTGGGCTTGGGGCTCCAGAGTCCAGCGTTCAGCCACGCGGAGCGGGTAACCGGCTTCCATAGACGCGCTCCAGGCGTGGCCGTCGATGTTCAAACGGTCGCCTCGGTTGGAGCGCGCGCGGCCTTCGAGGTGGGTATACTGCAGCACCGCATCGATGTAAGCCCCGCGTGGGTCGATGAGCGTCCAGTAGGCGCCGACACTGTCCCCGGTCAGGCGCAAGTCGCCGACACTGCGGCCATCCTCGGCCAGCGCGAAACCTTTGACATCGGCATCCAGCCGGCTGTGACCGACGTAAAGGCCCAGATGCTGGCGATAATCACTGTCGCTGGCCTTGGCATAAAGATCCTGGCCCACCTTGAAACCATACAGGTCCCCATCCAGGCTCGGGCTGACGGTGCCGCTCCACCCTTGACGTAACCCTTGAGCGTAGGCTTGACCCCAGCTGGCAGGCAGCGCGCCCTGACCGTTCATGAGCCGCTGGTCACCTTGACGCTGATGGAAGGTGCCAAGTGCCTGGCGGGCGATGACCGCCGCTCCCCGTGGTGCTGCGGCATACACCGGCACCTCGGGGCGATACAGGGGCAGGCTGGTACTGGCAATGGGAGCGGGTAGTTCAGCTTGGCCAGGCGCTGGGGCAGCCACTGGAGGTGTTACTGCTGGCTCGACCTCAGGCTCGGTAGGGAAGGAAGGCTCCGAGGGCTGTGAGGGCTGTGAAGGCTGTGAAGGCTCGACAGGGTCCTGAGCCGGCACTGTGACCAAGGTCGAACGCAGGTACCAGCTGTTTTCGCTGCCTGCGGTCACGCCGCCTTTGAACAGCCTGTAGTCGTAGGCGCCCGCTGACAACGTTTGGGTCTGGACAAAGGCGGTCGCGCTGCTGGTGGCGCCGTCACGGGCCTCGACGACCAGTATGCCGTTTTGCTGGGTGGCGGCACCTGTACCAGCCAGGTTATTGACCTGCAGTAGGGTACTTCCTGTGATGCTGCCACGGCTGACCACCAAGCGGTCGGACGCGGCGTCGTCGCCAGCCAGCACACTGTTGACCCGCAACAGGCCACTGTCACCTTGATAATTGCCGATGATATTCAACCGCCCCTGAGCATCCTGGCCTGCGCTCAAATCGATGGTGCCTGCATTGCGGACATTGGCCTGCCGTTCGAAGATCAAAGGCGCGACGGTGCCCAGGCGCGAAACCAGCGCACTCGTGTCATCGACTACCAGGGTGCCAGTGTCGCTGTCCGCATCGCCCAGGACAAGGGTGTCGTCCAGCGTCAGGCGGCTGCCCTGCTGCAGCTCGATCGCTTCGAAGTTGAGGTAGCGTGCGCCACCTTCGAGGGTGCTGTTGATGAAGTCCAGCCGGTCGTTACCAGCATTGCCATCGAGCGTGATGTTCAAGGTTTGCGAAGTCAGGTTGCTGATGCTTACCTGATCGTCGCCCAGGCCCATGTCGACACGCCCGCCGATGGTGCCGCCTGACCAATTGAGTGTGTCGTTGCCCGCGCTGGCGAGCACGTTGCCATTGAGCATGCCCCCACTGATGGTAATGCTATCTCGCCCGCCACTGGTGCTGATGTTGCCGCCGATGGTGCCACCGCGCAGAATGATGGTGTCATTACCGAACCCGCTGACCAGGTTGCCGTCAATCAGGGTTTCGACCCCTGAATCCTGAGACATCTCGAAGTAGTTGTCGGCTAGCTTTAGGTCGACCCTGCCAATCCGCCCGCCTGCAAAGATGGCGTAATCGCCATCTTCGAATGCGCCAACGATTCGCCCTCCGGACATGTAGAACGTGTCGTAACCTTCCCCTTGATTGAGCGACTGCACGGTGCCGCCGAGCATCTTGAAATCATCGATCGCGGCGCTTTGGGCGATAGCGCCTAAATTGTCCCCTGGCCCGACCTCCAGCGATTGAGCAGCTACCGCAAGAGGCAAGGTGAGCAGGCTGAAGGCGACAGGCAGCAGGTCATGGCAACGCATCGGCAGGTCTCCTTAGTCTGCGAAGAAGCCACTACCTGAAGCGGCACTTATGTACCGTTTCGGCCCTGCCTGTGTTTTTAGGTAAAAGGTCGTAACAAGACAACTGGCAAAAATGTCAGTGGGCACATAGCCATCAGTCGCGGTAGAAAGTTTGAACCAGGTGGTAACCAAACTTGCTTTTGATCGGCCCGTGGACCACCCGCAGCGCTTTTTTGAAGATGACCTGGTCGATCGAGCCAACCAACTGTCCAGGTCGCACTTCGCCCAAGTCGCCGCCGCGCTTGCCTGAGGGGCAGATGGAAAACTTCTTCGCCAGCACGTCGAACGCCTCACCGGTGGCAATGCGCTGCTTGAGCTTCTCAGCTTCTTCAGCAGTCTTGACCAAGATGTGACGGGCTTGAGCTTTCATGGGGCACCTGTGCTTGCGGGGCAAAAAGGGCGACATTATGCCTGATCGAGCAGCGCCGTGCGGTCACGCAACCGCCCCAACGCTTGCGGGTTGGCCAGGGCATCGGGGTATTCGCAGCGATTGCCGGTTAACGGCGTTACGGATGGCCAGTTTGCCTTTCACTGGGCCAACCAGCCTCCATCGACGTTCCAGGCAGCACCGCGTACTTGGCTACCGGCCTCGCTGCATAGGAACAGTACCAGCTCACCAAGGTGCTCGGGTGTGACGAAGGCGAGCGAGGGCTGCTTCTCAGCCAGCAGGTCGTGCTGGGCTTGCTGCGGGTCCACGCCATCGGCGGCGCGGTCATCGATCTGCTTTTGCACCAGCGGCGTCAGTACCCACCCTGGGCAGATGGCATTGCAGGTCACGTTGCTGGTGGCGGTTTCCAAACCCACCACCTTGGTCAGGCCGACAACGCCGTGCTTGGCGGCGACATACGCTGCCTTGCCCGTAGAGCCAACCAGCCCATGCACCGAGGCAATGTTGATGATTCGTCCCCAGTTACGGGCGCGCATACCTGGCAGGGCGAGGCGAGTACCATGAAACACTGCCGAAAGGTTCAGGGCGATGATCTTGTCCCAGCTCGGCACTGGGAACTGCTCCACTGCAGCCACATGCTGTATGCCAGCATTGTTGACCAGGATATCGACCCCGCCAAACTCACGCTCGGCCTGGTCAAACAGTGCCTCTATCTCTGCAACCTGCGACAGATCCGCAGGATGGTGAATGACTTTAACGCCGTGCGTGGCGATCTGCGCGGTGGCCCAAGCAGGGTCGCCAAAGCCGTTGAGCACGATATTGGCGCCGGCGCGGGCCAGCACTTGGGCGATGCCAAGGCCGATACCACTGGTGGAACCTGTGACCAGTGCAGTCTTGCCTTTCAAACTCATGGAAAAACTCCTCAGACGATACCGGTGGCGTAGAAAATGGCGATGACGATGATGCCGCCAGCGTCCTGATCAGGGTAATACCGAAATGTCCTTAACTAGCTACGGGGGTCGAACGCTTCGCGCAGGGCATCGCCAATGAAAACCAGCAGCGAAAGCATCACCGCCAACGCAAAGAACGCGGTAAAGCCCAGCCAGGGCGCCTCCAGGTGCTGTTTGCCTTGGGTTACCAACTCACCCAAAGAGGCGCTGCCGGCGGGCATGCCAAAGCCAAGAAAGTCCAGCGCCGTCAAGGTCGTGATAGCCCCGGTAAGCATGAACGGCACGTAGGTCAGCGTTGCGTTCATCGCGTTGGGCAGCACGTGCCGCAACATCACCTGGGTATCCGGCAACCCCAAAGCGCGAGCCGCCTTTACGTACTCAAGGTTACGCCCCCGCAAGAATTCAGCGCGTACCACGTCGACCAAGGTCAACCAGGAGAACAGCGCCATGATCCCCAGCAGCCACCAAAAGTCCGGCTCTACGAAACCACTGAGGATGATCAACAGGTACAACACAGGCAGCCCCGACCACACCTCCAGCAAGCGCTGCCCGAACAGGTCTACCCAGCCGCCGTAATAGCCTTGCAGAGCACCGGCGCCCACCCCGATCAGCACGCTGATCGCTGTCAGGGCAAAGGCGAACAGCAGTGAAGTACGCGTGCCGTACAGTACCCTTGCCAGCACGTCGCGGCCCTGATCGTCGGTGCCTAGCCAGTTGCTCGGGCTAGGTGGGCTGGGCGTGGGCACTTGCAGGTCGTAATTGGGGGTATCGGCGCTGAACGGGATAGGCGCGAACAACATCCAGCCGCCCTGACCCTCGATCAGTTGGCGCACATAGGCGCTGCGGTAGTCTGGCTGAAACGGCAATTGGCCGCCGAACTGCTGCTCGCTATAGCGCTTGAGTGCCGGCACGTACAGCTGGCCCTGGTAACTGAGCAAGAGCGGTTTGTCGTTGGCCACAAGTTCCGCGCACAGGCTCAGCAGCATCAGGCCGGCAAACAGCCAAAGCGAAACCCAGCCCAAGCGGTTGCGGCGAAAGCGCTGCAGGCGACGACGCGAAACCGGCGAGAGCATCAGTGCGCCCTCGAGTCGAAGTCGATGCGCGGGTCGAGGACCGTGTAGGCCAAGTCACCTATCAGCCGAAACAGCAGCCCGGCGAGGGTGAAGATGAACAGTGTGCCAAACACCACCGGGTAGTCCCGTGACACGGCGGCCTCGTAACTCATTCGGCCCAGGCCATCGAGTGAGAAGATTACTTCGATCAGCAAGGAGCCTGCGAAGAATACGGTAATCAGCGCCTGCGGCAGCCCGGCCAGTACCAGCAGCATGGCATTGCGCAACACATGCCCGTATAGGACCCGGCGCTCGCTCAGGCCCTTGGCGCGAGCGGTGGTCACGTATTGGCGGGAAATTTCGTCGAGAAACGCGTTTTTGGTCAGCAGTGTGAGCGTGGCGAAGCCGCCGATTACCAGCGCACCCACCGGCAACACCAAGTGCCAGAAATAATCGGCCAGCTTGCCTAGCAGGCTCAGTTGGTCAAAGTCTTCCGAGACCAGCCCACGTACCGGGAACCAATTGAGCGAAGTGCCGCCGGCGAAGAGTACGATCAGCAGTAATGCGAACAGGAAGGAGGGCAGGGCATAGCCGACCACGATCAGCGCACTGCTCCAGGCATCGAAGCGGCTGCCATGGCGTAGCGCTTTGCGGATACCCAGGGGAATGGACACCCAATATGTGATCAATGTGGCCCACAACCCCAGTGACAGCGTCACTGGCAGCTTATCGAGGATCAGGTCTGTGACCTTGGCTCCGCGAAAGAAGCTTTGGCCAAAGTCCAGTCTGGCGTACTGGCCAAGCATTAGCCATAGGCGCTCGGGAGCGGTCTTGTCGAACCCATACTGGCGCTTGATTTCCTCGATGAGCTTCGGGTCCAGGCCGCGGGTGGCTCGGGACTCGCCGTGAACGACCTCGGCCCGAGTGCCGGGCGCGCCGCCACCCAGGCCCTGAAGGCGTGCCACTGCCTGCTCGACCGGGCCACCGGGCGCAGCCTGAACGATGGCGAAGTTGACCAGCAGGATCGCCAGCAGGGTGGGGATGATCAGCAGCAGACGCCGCAGGATGTAGCTGGTCATGGCTTCGCCTTGCGCCGTTTGGCCATCTCTTCGTTGGTCAGCGCGGTTGGGCTGATTTCCCACCAGCTGTCCAGCCCTTCGTCATAGGCAGGCTGAATGTTCGGTATGCCAAAGCGGTTCCACCATACGGTCGAACTCCCTGGCGGGTAGTAGTTAGGGATCCAGTAATAGTTCCATTGCAGCACCCGATCCAGAGCATGGGCATGGCGTAACATGTCGGCCTGAGTATCGGCGCGCACCAGCCCATCGATCAACTGGTCAACCACCGGATCCTTGAGCACCATCAGGTTGTTGGACCCCGGATCATTGGCAGCTGCCGAACCGAAGTAATTGTAGAGTTCTGTGCCCGGCGACAACGTCACGCTGTAGCCAGTGACGATCATGTCGTAGTCGCGAGCCATCAATCGATTCACATATTGCGCCGAATCGACGTTACGGATATTCAGCGTGATACCAATCTGTGCCAGGTTGCGCTTCCACGGCAGCAGCAACCGCTCCATGCCCGACTGCCCGTTGAGGAAGGTAAACGTCAGTGGCTCGCCTTGGGCGTTGACCAGGCGATCGCCTTCAGGGTGCCAGCCGGCTTGTTGCAGCAACGCCAGCGCTTGCAGCTGCTGGGGCCGAACGATCCCCGAACCGTCGGTTACCGGTGCGCTGAACACGCGGTTGAACACTTCGTCCGGCACCCGCCCGCGCAAGGGTTCGAGCAGCTTGAGTTCGGCGGCGTCCGGCAGTGCCCTGGCAGCCAGCGGGGTATTGGAAAATACGCTTTGCTGACGGATGTACAGGTTACGCATCATCTGCCGGTTGCTCCACTCGAAGTCCCACAGCATGGCGAGCGCCTGGCGTACCCGGCGGTCCTTGAACTGCGGCCTGTCGAGGTTGAACACGAAACCCTGGGCCGGCTGCGGCTTGGCCGGGCCCAAGTGCGCGCGCTGCAGGCGGCCATCATCCAGTTGGGCCCCGTTGTAGCCCAAGGTGTAGGCAGTGGCGGAAAATTCGCGGTTGTAATCGTAGCCTGCGCCTTTGAGCACCTGGCGCGCCACTTCGGTGTCGCCGAAGTACTCGATACGAATGCGCTCGAAATTGTAGCGCCCGCGGTTGACCGGAAGGTCTCTGGCCCACCAGTTCGGATCACGCTCGAAAGTGATACTGCGCCCATTATCGATGCGAGCGATACGGTATGGGCCACTGCCAACCGGTTTGTCGAAACCTGCACCGTTGGCGAAGTCGCGGTTGGCCCAGTCGTGGGCGGGCATTACCGGCAAGCTGGCCAAATCCAGGGCCAGAGTGCGGCTGTGGGGCCGCTTGAAATCGAAGCGCACCTGCTGTGGGCCCTCGATTGTGACCTGAGCCACATCGGCGAATTGAGTACGGTACTTGAGGCTGCCCTCGGCCATCAGCTTATCGAAGCTGAACCGCACGTCTTCGGCACGCACCGGCTTGCCATCGGCGAAGGTCGCTCGCGTGTCGATCTCAAAGCGCAGCCAGGCATCATCCGGGCCACGCTCCATGCGTCGGGCGATCAGACCATAAACGGTGTAGGGTTCATCGAACGAACGCTGCGCCAAAGGCGCGTACAACCAGCCATCGACCTCGCTGACACCGATGCCTTTGTCGATGTAGGGCAGTATGTGGTCGAACTGGCCGATCTCGATGGCCGAGCGGCGCATCAGCCCACCCTTGGGCGCGCTGGCGTTGACATAGTCGAAGTGGTGAAAACCCTCGCTGTAGCGCGGCGCGTCACCATAGACGGTGAGGGCGTGTGTCGGCGCTGCCTGGGCTATCGAGCCCAAACACCAGGACAACGCCCCAACGATGACGCGTAGGAGCGGGTTCACCCGCGATAAGGCTGAGCCAGGCACGTGTATGGGCTGCCTGGAGCTTTTCGCCGGTAAGCCCGCCGCCACACAGGGCATGATGATCAGCAGATCAGTCCTGGCGGCTAGTGACTTCCAGCAGGTGGTAGCCGAACTGGGTTTTCACCGGGCCCTGAACGGTATTGACTGGGGCGCTGAACACCACGGTGTCGAATTCCTTGACCATCTGGCCTGGGCCGAACGAGCCCAGGTCACCGCCCTGGCGGCTGGACGGGCAGGTGGAGTTGGCCTTGGCGATTTCAGCGAAGTCGGCACCGTTTTCAATCTGGGTTTTGAGTTCGTTGCACTTCTCTTCAGTGCTGACGAGGATGTGACGTGCGGTAGCGCGTGCCATGGGGTACTACTCCTTGGGGGTAAAAACGGCAAGCCTAGCGCACTTGGCCAGTGAATGTCTCGTTGCGCTCGGGGGCAGCATTATTGCGACAGACTCGCGCACCGGGTAACTGATATTTCTGCCAGTTGTTGGTGTCGTTGCCGGTTCCTAACCTGAGGCGGCACTTCCATCAATGCGCCAATGCGCAAGGGGCACCTCCATGGTTACCGCAGAGAGTCTCAAAGACCCGGTTTTCAGTGCAGCTGACGTCGTGCAGGATGATTCTGATGGCACGACGAGCGTTAAAGCCTCGCTCGATGTTTTTGCCAAGGCGATGAAGAACAAGTACCCAAACGACCCGGCCGGCAAGGCTCCACGTCCCATGGTCTACGACGCGCTCAACGGGCTTTCTACTGCGGATCAGGGGATCAGCGGTGCCTTGCTTGAAGAGGATGACGATGGCTTGTTGGTCATTGTCCCAGCTTATCCGGGCATGAAGGATGGCCATAGCTTACGTTTGGCTTGGGGGCTGGCCATCGTTGCAAGCGCCAAGGTGACCGAGGCCGATGTGGGGTCTTATGTGAGTATCCGCGTGCCCCCTGAAAAAGTCCCCAAGGGCCAAAGCCGTTTACGCTATTACGTCACCACAGGTTTGAAAGTGTTCATGACCTCTCTGGAGACCATCACCTTGTTGCGTATGGGCCAGCCAGGCGTGCTTGGCGCTCAGGGCGTAGATGAGGAATTGGCCGCGCCTGTTGTCGAGTTGCCGGCATCCAAGGTGGTGGGGCCTGCGCAAGCCAAAGCCAAGGTCAAAGTGCATATCCCGGCTTACCTCAACAAACAGAATCTTGACCGGATTACCCTGTTCTGGGGCGACCAGACGATCGAACACGTGGTGACGGTGAAGAGCAAAGCCGATGAAAGTACGCCGGTGATCATCGAGGTGGATGAGAGCGTGATCAAGGCGGCAGGCGATAGCGAATTCTTGCCGGTTTACTACTTTGTGACCGACGAAGTCGGCAACGAGTCCGAATGGTCAGCCGATGCGCTAGTCAACGTGAAGGTGCAGCCAGTAGAGTTGGCAGCCGCCCCTGTATTGCTGGACCGAAATGGTAGCGTGAATACTTCTGGTCTGGTGGACTTGGGCGATTTGGGCGCGGACCACCTTGCGGTGCAGGCTAAGGGTGACTTCAAAGCCGGTGACAGCATTGTCCTGAACTGGACGGGTTTGAGCGACGCCGGCCAATCGCTAGCGAAAGTTTACGGCCCTCAGGTATTGGCCAAAGACAGCACTGCGCTGACTTTCAAAGTGCCAATCGATGTACTTGCCGCCCTGACCGGCGGCAGTGCGCGGGTAACTTACACACTCACCCGTAGTGGCGTTAGCAGCACGTCAAAAGTCGCTGTGGTCGATATTCAGGGTGAACCGATCGGGCTACCGGCACCTGTCCTGAACAAAGACAAGAACCTGGATCACTGGATCGAGGCCGATCATGCCTTTGTTCATGTGTTGATCCCTATTGAAGCTGCTCTGCTGGAAGAGGACGAGGTGACTGTGCATGTAGTGGGTACCGCCTCCGATGCCAGCGTCAAGGCCTTGAGCAGCAAGATGTTCCGTATGACCGCTAAACGGGTAGGAAAAGTGCTGCCCATCAATTTAAAGGGTGCAACGTTCATCAAGCCTTTCGACGGTGGCTGGGTGGATGTGTCGTATGCAGTCAAACGCGGCGCGCTCGTGATGCGCTCTGAAGTGGTCAGGTATTACCTGGGCGAACCTGCCAGCACGCTGGCTGCACCGACGACGGACCCGCTACTGGCCAAAGGCGTGGTTGACCCAACGCTGCCAGAATATGAATACGACATGCAGATCGTCATCCCTGCCGACCAGGTAACACCGACTCCCTGTACAGTGACCTTGTACTGGGAAACCTCCGATGGTGAATACTACGAGGACGAACAGGTGCTCGAAGCAGGTGATGAAGTGAGCCCGTTCATGGTGCCTGCTGAACACCTTACTTACAAAGGCGATAAACCGAACAAGGTGTGGGTCTACTACGTTGTCGATTGGGAAGACAAGCCCAGCAAGGCTTCAGAAGACTTCGAGTTCAGTATCGGCACCCAACAGGCCGTGGCGAAATTGCCACCAGCGCTGAGCCTTCCCGGAGTCAAAGGCGGCAACCTGGACCTTGGCAAGGTCGCTACAGGTGGGTTGGTGGTAGAGATACCGCAGTATGAAGGCATGGCGGTCGGCGACAAGATACGCATCAAATTTGATAATTTGACCGTCAAGGAGCACACGGTTGCAAGTATAGGTAAACAGACCATCAACCTGACCTCAGCTGACCTTACGCCGGTAAGCGGTCTGAAAAACGCGGTGATGACCTACGAGGTGGAGCACTATCCCTCGGGTGCAAAAACAACATCCCAACCGATGCCCGTGGGGCTTTCCGGACAGCTGAAAATCCCCAGCTACAACCGCACTGAAACGTTCGGAACTGGAACCGGGCATTCTTCAATGGTTCGGGGTAAAGAATATAAATACCCTGCTGCTGATGTACGACTTGACAGTGGTATGGGCTGGATCATGTCCACGCGCGAGGCGATACACTTACCTGTAAGCGGATGCGTGATAGCCGGGCATTTCGGTAGTACTGTGAGTTTCTTCCTTAAAAACCCCGTCACCTCATTCTCTTTTGATTTCACCACGGTTTCAGGGAGTGAGGTGAGAATTATCGACGACGCTGGGAAGGTCATCGACACGCTGCCGATGCCTACACCGTCCGCGTCTCCGCCCAAAGGCTATACAGTCTATACGACTCGCTTCACCTACTCGACCACAGGGGCTGCGGTCTCGCATTTTCAGGTCGTGAATATGAGTAAAACCAGAAATACCATTTATATAGACAACCTGCGCTATTGACCTGAGCTTTGGCTTGGGGGCTGTGCAGTCGCGTATGTAACTGTCTCGTTGCAGTCTGCTTTGCAACGAGACAGTTATTCCAACTAACGCCGGATGTTCAGCAAGGGTCGTTATCGCTTGGCCGACCCAGTCTCCAGCTGGCATTTGGCATGCATCAGCAGGTGTTCAGTCGCAGCCCAACCCAAACAGCCGTCGGTGATTGAAACACCATACTCGAGCGCCCCTTTTTCCAACGCCTGACAGCCATCGAACAGATGCCCTTCAAGCATCACACCGACTATGCAACGGTCACCTGCAAGACGCTGAGCCAGAACGTCCTCGAACACAGCTGGTTGGCGGGCAGGGTCTTTGCCGCTGTTGGCGTGGCTGCAATCGACCACCATCCTTGGCTGCAAGCCGGCCTTCACCAGACCCTGGCGTGCCTGGGCAATACTGTTGGCATCGTAGTTCGGGCCCTTGTGGCCGCCACGCAGCACCAGGTGCGTATCCGGGTTGCCCAACGTCTCGATGATCGCCGGGTAGCCTTGGGCATCCATGCCGAAATGGCGGTGCGGTGCGGCGGCGCTGCGCATGGCATCGCATGCGATGCCGATGCCGCCGTCGGTGCCATTTTTGAAGCCCACCGGCAGTTCCAGCCCGCTGACCATTTCACGATGGATCTGCGACTCGGTAGTACGTGCGCCAATTGCGGCCCAGGCCAGCAGGTCGTCGAAATAGCCAGCGGCCATCGGCTGCAGTAATTCCGTGGCGATCGGCAGGCCACGTTCGAGCATGCTCAGCATCAAGCCGCGGGACAGGGCGATGCCGGCATGCATGTCGTCACTGCCGTCCAGGTGCGGGTCGTAGGCCAGGCCTTTCCAGCCCACCGTAGTGCGAGGTTTCTCCACGTAGGCGCGCATCACTAGCAGCATGTGTTCATCGACCTTACGGCTCAATGCGGCCAACCGATCGGCGTATTCCAAGGCCGAGCGCGGGTCGTGGATAGAGCAGGGGCCAACGATCACCAACAGGCGCTCATCGTGGCCCTCGAGGATGGCGCGGATGGCCTGGCGTTGATTGTGGACTTGCTGGGCGAGTTCAGTTTGCAGCGGCATCTGCTGTTTGAGCAGGTGCGGGCTGGGCAGGCGCTGACTGACAGTGGTATTGGCAGCTTGTGGCTGGGACAGGTTCAGTGCGAGGTTGGAGGCTTGCATGGCTTGTGTTCCCTGGGCGGACGGCGGGTTCTGGCCCGCGCTGTCGGCCCTATCGAGGTGTTCGACTATTCGTTGACTGATGCGCTGCAGCGTTGCCACCGATGAGCGACCGATCGGAGGCGGCAGGCTGGCCCGAACGGGATTGGCTAAATCGCCAGGCAACGGTGCTTGCGTAGTGATAAGTGACGTAGTTCATGAATCTGTCCTCTGTTCGAATCGGTGAAATTACAATGGCCTTGAAAGCAAAAACCCCCGGTCGGGAAGCCGACCGGGGGTTTGAGTATTCTCATGTTCGGCGGCCCCTCGAAGGTGGGCGCCGGATGGGTGTCGGCGCCTAGTGGCTAAACCAATACCCGAAATAAAAACTGGCAGCAGCCTGGCAACCAGCCACGGCCAACACAGGGCGCAGGTTGCGACCGGTGAGGTTAGCGTGGTTGTGGGTGAGTGGCGGCATGATGCTCTCCAGTGAATGGCACCGAGCTTACTTCAAGCCCTACGCAGTGTTCAATGCATAAATGCTATTGCGCCGATAACCAAGTGGCACTGATTGCATACGGGTCTGTCCGAAAGGTAGGTTTGGTCAATTGCCTACCAGGAAGCATCCTTTGGACTCCATCACTCAAGCCGTACTCGGCGCAGCTCTGCAAGGCGCGGTTCTTGGCCGTATCCAAGGCCGTCGTGCGCTGGTTTACGGCGCTTTACTGGCAACTGTGCCCGACCTCGACGTGGTCATTCGCTACGCCGATCCGGTGTCGCAGATGACCTATCATCGCGGCTTCTCTCACTCGATCTTCGTGCTCACAGGGCTGGCCTTGCTACTGGCCTGGATGGTGAGTGCGGTCGCCCGACGGCGCTGGCCCGATAAGGGTTACAGTCTGACAAGGCTGTTTCTGGCATTCTGGCTGGTGCTGGTGACGCACCCTATCCTGGATGCTTTCACCGTCTATGGAACGCAGCTGTTCTGGCCGCTGCACCTCACGCCGCAAAGCTGGGCGGCGGTATTCATCATCGATCCGCTGTATACCGTGCCGCTGCTGTTAGCGGTGCTCTACGCCGCTTTCAAAGGGTTGGAGGGGCGAGCTGTGCGGGTATTGAGCCTGGCTCTGGCGATCAGCACCGCTTACCTCGGGTTCGGCCTTGCTTCGCGCATGGCGGCCGAACAGCGCTTGCAACTGGCGCTGGAAGAAAAGGGAATCCAACCCAGTGAGGTGCGTGCCGTGCCGATCGCTTTCAACAGCCTGATCTGGCGCGTACTGGCCAAGACACCAGACGGTTACTACTACGAAGGCATCAGCAGTATCTTCGACCGCCAATCGCCGGAGATGCAGCGCCTGCCACTGAATCAAGCCTTGGGTGAGGCGTTGCACAATGCGCCGTTGCTCGAACGCTTACGCTGGTTTACAGGGGGCTGGCTACGCTTTGATGTTATCGGCAACGACCTGGTGGTCAGCGACCTGCGCATGGGCCTACCTGGCAACTATACGTTCCGCTTCAACATGGCCCACCTCGATGGTCAGGGCCAGTGGGTGGGCGACACGCCCACTCGTTGGGTCGGGCCTGGTGTCGGCGCGATGATTGACAACGGTGAGCTGGCACTGATCTGGCGACGCATATTCGATCAGCAACCGCCCTTGCCATTGGCCGCCTGGACTGGCAGCTATCAAGGTCAGGCCAGCGAGCAAGAGCCCTAGGGTGCGCTCGGCGGGGCTGGACCTGGTCAAGTGGGTGGCGATCATCACAATGGTTGTCGACCACCTACGGTATATATGGCCAGAAGCTCAGGCCTTGTTCATCGTAGGCAGGTTTGCCTTCCCCTTGTTCTGCCTGGCCGTGGCCACCAATGTGGCGCGCGGTGGCGCGATCAACCTGCGCTACCTTGGCTGGCTGCTGGTGTTTTCAGTGCTGTCCGAGGGACCCTATCGTTGGGTAGAGCCGGACTCGCAAACCCTCAACATCATTCCGACGCTGACCCTGGGGTTATTGATCGCTTGGGGTGTGCAGCACCGGCAGATCGGCGTGCAGTTGGTAGGGCTGGCAGCCTCGATGGTAGGGGCCGTCTATAGCGGACACTTGATGTACGGCCTCCCGGGGGCGCTGCTGCCCGCGGGCTGGTTGCTAGCGCGCCGCCTGGGGGGCCTTACCTGGCTGCTGCCATGCGGGCTCGCTGTGGCGGGCAATTTGACCAACAGCTGGCTGCGTGAGCATCTCGGCGCATCGATAACCTGGATGACCATGGCCTCTGCGGCGCTGGCCATACCCCTCGGTTGGCGGCTTTTACAGGTTGAGCACTGGCCAGTGCCTGCAGTGCGGCGATGGGGCTATCTGTTCTATCCAGTGCATCTATTGCTGATACAGCTGTGGATCCAGGCCCACGTCTTGCGCCTTTAGCCGATCAACTTCAGGGCATCATCAAGGCTCAGAGGCTGTTTCATCCTTTGTGACAGCATTGCCATGGCATCCGAATAACCATTGGCGATCACGGCTTGCACCCGTTCACCGGTGCATTGCAGCGCCAGAAACTCTCCCGTTTCTGGCGCCCCGACGAACTCGATGCGGTCCCAATCCTGAGCATGCCCGAGCATCTCGTAAGTGCGCCCGTGATGGTACGTCCAAAAGAATGGCACATCATCGTAGCGGCGATGCTCACCCAGCATGTTCATGGCGGCTATGACCCCGTGCTGCTGCGCCAGACGCCAGTGTTCGATACGCACGGGCGTCCCTGCGCAGGGGAAGGTCACCAGATCGCCAGCAGCCCAAAGCCCGTGCGCGACCTTAAGCTCGGCGTCTACCTGTAATGAATGGTCTTGGCTCAGTTGGACACCTTGCACACAACCAGTGGCCGGCCTGACACCCGTGCCAAGTACTACAAGCGAAGCTGCGAGCCGTTCGCCGTTGGCTAATTGCACGGCCTCCACGCTGCCGTCACCGAGGAAACGCTCGACCTCGGTTGGGGCATGGAACGTAACGCCTTTGCGTTCATGCAGCATACGAATGCTGTGGCCAATCCGATCACCGAGTTGATTGGCCAAAGGAACTTCGTGCCGGGCGACCACATGCACCTTCGCACCATATTTTTGCAGCGCCGAAGCCGCCTCCAGGCCGATGAAACCATCACCTACCACCACCACAGGTTTGCCCGGTTCAGCCGCATCGAGCAGGCGGGCGGCGTCTTCGCGTGAGCGCAAGGTCATGATGCCTTGCAGGTCAATTCCTGGCAGGTTTGGCCGTAGTGGTATAGCGCCAGTGGCTAACAATGCTGCGTCGTAATCGATGCGTTGGCCGTCGGCGAGGGTGATGCGCTGCTTTTTCGTATCCAAGGTACGCACTTTGCCGATACGCCGGTCCAGTTGGCCCCTGCGCAATTGCTCAGGCTCCAGCAGTGAAGGGACCTCGTCCGGCGACATCTCGCCGGAAATGACGAATTTGCTGAGGGCGGTGCGGTCGTAGGCGGGGTGGCGCTCCTGGTCCAGCCATATCAGACGCCCGCCAAAGCCATGAGCGAGCAGCGTTGCTATAGCTGCAGAGCCTGCGGCACCTGCACCGACCACCACGAAAGTGCGGGCATCGCTACGTCTGGGCGGCTCGCTTCTGGGTAACGGCTGGTCATCAACCCATACCTCACCGTCTTCGACCCACGCCCGATATCTGCGCAGGCCAGCCAGCGCCGGCGGTTCGCACACCGAACCGTCTTTGATCGCGAAGGCTGCCTTGTGCCAAGGGCAAACCAAAACACCTGCGCAGATCAGGCCCTCTTCCAACGGCGCGCCCGCGTGTGGACAGTTGCCTTGGAAGGCATGGATTTCGTTGCCCTGGCGTACGAGAATCACTTCCTCGCTGCCGGCCTGTACGCGCATAGGGCGCTTGGCGTCGAGTTGATCGAAACGGGCCACGGCATGCTGGGTCATAGAGCTGCTCCACAGAGGGCTTTGGAGCTTTGACGCCTGGAGTGTGCACGGGATGCATTGACCTGACGATCGGTGCCGCAGGCTTGAAGCTGTTGCGGCGGCCCGGTACCCGCAGCCGCCGGATGGGCCTCAGTGGGCCCGAACCATGCCCCTTGCGCCAGCCCGCGTGACCCGCAAGGCCACAAGACTGCCCAAGACGATCAGCGCTGCCAGGGAGTAAAGGGCAGCATCGGTCGAACCGGTCTGGTCCTTGATGAAGCCCACCAGGTACGGGCTCAAAAAGCCCGCCATCTGCCCAACCGAGTTGATGATCGCCAAACCTGCGACCGCTGCGCTTGCGCTCAGCAGCGCCGTGGGCATCGGCCAGAACATTGGTAGCCCGGTCAGTGCGCCCATGGTAGCGATCGACAATCCCAGGATGGCAATGGTTGGGTTGCCGGCAAAATTGACTGCGATAAGCAGGCCCACAGCGCCCATCAACATCGGCACCACAAGGTGCCAGCGGCGCTCGTTGCGCAGGTCCGCCGAGCGGCCACACAGAATCATGAACACACCGGCCAGCAGATAGGGAATGGCGCTAAGCCAGCCGATCAGCAGAGGGTTGTCGAAGCCCATGTTCTTGATGATTGAAGGCAGCCAGAAGTTGATTGCATACACACCGCTCTGGATGCAGAAATACACGAACCCGAAGGTCCAGATCAGCGGGTTGCGCAGTACCGCCAGGACGCTGTCGCCGGCAGTGCTTGGTTTGCAGGCGGCATCGGCTGCGAGGTCAGCTTCGATCAACTGGCGCTCGGCTGGGGTCAGCCAAGCGGCTTTCTGATAACCATCGCTGAGCAGCTTGATGGCCAACAAGCCAAGCGCAACGGTTGGCAGGCCTTGAATCAGGAACATCCATTGCCACCCGGCAAGCCCGTGCTGGCCAGCGGCGAAATGCTCGAGAATCCAGCCAGAGAAAGGTCCGCCCAGCAGCCCAGACACAGGGATGGCCGACATGAACAGAGCCATGATTCGGCCGCGGCGGTCGGTGGGGAACCAGCGCGAAAGGTAAAGCACCACGCCAGGAAAGAACCCAGCTTCTGCGGCCCCGGTGAGCAGGCGCAGGGTATAGAACTCGGTGGGCGTGGTGACGAACAGCAGGCAAGTCGACAGGCTTCCCCAGGCGATCATCATGGCTGCAATCCAGCGCCGCGGGCCGAAGCGGTTGAGCGCAAGATTGCTCGGCAGGCCGCAGAGCACATAGCCGATGAAGAAAATGCCGGCACCAAGGCCGTACACGGTTTCACTGAATTTGAGTGCATCAAGCATCTGTAGCTTGGCAAAGCCAACGTTGACGCGGTCCAGGTAGTTGAACAGATAGCAGATGAAAATGAACGGGATCA
The DNA here is from genome assembly GCF_046230725.1 of Pseudomonas sp. KCJK9000. Lineage (NCBI taxonomy): Bacteria > Pseudomonadati > Pseudomonadota > Gammaproteobacteria > Pseudomonadales > Pseudomonadaceae > Pseudomonas > Pseudomonas sp. KCJK9000. Next base: position 61,240 of record NZ_JBJJLN010000007.1, read on the forward strand.
GTCGCAGGGTGATGCGCCGGTACAGCGCGTTGCGGGTGATATCGTTGCCTTGGTCAGAGGCTGGGCTGTGTGCCATGATCGGATTCTCTGTTGTTATGATTGTCGCCGCGTCGCCTGTGCCGGCGCTCGCCCTGTCGAGTCTCGGGGAGTGTGGCGCGGCTGTCTTTGTGCGTTTGCACAGTGTATCGTGTCCGGCGCTGTGCCATATCACAAAAGCTGACACGATTAAGGACCGCTGAATGTTCGAACTGGACCATGACCTGGCACAAGATATCGTCGATCGAGCGATGGCCATCTTGCCTTGCAATGTCAATGTCATGGACAGCCAAGGTCTGATCCTGGGCAGTGGTGAGCCTGAGCGTATCAATACCCGCCATGAAGGCGCGCAACTGGTCCTCGCCAATGGGCGGGTAGTCGAGCTAGACACAGACGCCGCCAGGTGCCTCAAGGGCGTCCAGCCTGGGGTCAACTTGCCGCTAATGCTGGACGGCCGCTTGATTGGCGTACTGGGCCTGACTGGCGAGCCGCAGCAGTTGCGAACCTACGGCGAGCTGGTGCGCATGACCGCCGAAATGCTCTTGGCTCAGCGGCACCTGCAGGTCGAACAGCAGTGGCGGCGTCAGCGGTGCGACGACTTGCTGGCGTTGTTGCTCGGCGCCAATGGCGATTCGCCAAGGCTGTTGGACGAGGCCCAGCAGTTGGGCCTCAAACCCCACCTGCCGCGGGTACCATGCCTGTTCGAGCTGCACCTTGGCGCACCGGCTGAAACCCTGTCCGCCTGGTTGATGAGCCGTTACCCGGACAGCTGGTGCGTCAGCCCGTCACGCCAGTCGCTGCTCTGGTGCCGGCCAGCGGCACAGGTGCTGGACGAAACACGCCTGATCGAGCGCCTGCAACGCCATGGCTGGGAGGTCGAACGTGTGGCGCTTGGCAACCCGGCGCAAAGCCTTGAGCAACTGCGGCGAGGTTACCGGCGCGTGCGGGACTTGCTGGCCTACGGCCGCGAGGTGTTGCCCCATGTTCGTCTGCTCAGCCTGGCTCGCTATCGTCTGCCAGCCCTGCTGTGGCGCCATCGCAACGAAGATGCCCTGGACGAGTTGCTTGAACCGCTGCAGCGCATCCGCGCACGGGATGCCAGTGGCCAGTTGCTGATCACATTGCGGGCCTGGTGCGCGCACGATGGGCAGAGCCAAGCCTGCGCCGATGCATTGGGCATCCACCGCAATAGCCTGCGCTACCGCCTTGAACGTATCGCTGAACTGGGCGAAGTGGACCCACTGCGCCTGGAAGGCATGCTAAGCCTGTACCTGGGTCTGCAGCTGCTGCCGGTCCAGTGAGCGCTGGCGCAGGCATTTGCCCAAACAACGGTAGCCGCCATTTGTGCATCCGACTGAGGCCGGCGCGCTGCTCAACTGTCAGCATGCCAGGCATCAGGACAGGAGAATCCCCATGAAAGTCGTCATCGCCCCGGACTCGTTCAAGGACAGCCTCGACGCTGCTGGCGTCGCCGACGCCATCGCCAAAGGCCTCGGCGAAGTTTGGCCCGCTGCCCAATTGGTCAAATGCCCAATGGCTGATGGTGGCGAAGGCACCATGGAGGCGATCCTGGCCGCCAGTGAAGGTGAGCTGCGCCGCCAGAGCGTACGTGGGCCGCTGGGGCAAACCGTGCTGGCCGGCTGGGGCTGGCTGCCGGAAAGCCGAACGGCAGTGATTGAAATGGCTCAGGCCAGCGGCATCCAGCTAGTTCCAAGCGACCAGCGAGATGCCTGTCGCAGCAGCACCTGGGGTACCGGCGAGCTGATTGGCGCCGCGTTGGCGGCCGGAGCCCAGCGTATCGTACTGGCCATAGGCGGCAGCGCCACCAATGACGGCGGCAGCGGAATGCTACGGGCCCTTGGCATGCGTTTGCTTGATGCTCATGGGCACGCACTGGAGGAGGGTGGCTTGGATCTGGCGCGCCTTGCCCGTATCGACGCCAGTGGCCTGGACCCCCGCCTGGCCAAGGTGCAGGTCGAGGTAGCAGCCGATGTCGATAACCCGTTATGTGGCGCCAATGGTGCCTCGGCTATTTTCGGCCCGCAAAAGGGCGCCAATCCCGAGCAAGTGCAGGCCTTGGATCAGGCTCTCGGCCATTTCGCCGACCACTGCGCGCAGCTTTTGGGTGAGGACGTGCGTGAATACCCTGGGTGCGGCGCGGCAGGGGGGATGGGTTTTGCCGCCAAAGCATTCATGGGCGCGCGCTTTCGCCCAGGTGTCGAGGTAGTTGCCGAACTGGCTGGGCTTGATGCCTTAATGCGCGACGCCGACTTGGTCATCACCGGTGAAGGGCGCTTCGATGCCCAGACCCTGCGCGGCAAAACGCCAATGGGCGTTGCACGGGTAGCCAAGCGTCATGCAGTGCCAGTGGTGGTGCTGGCTGGAACCTTGGGCGACGGTTACCAGCAGCTTTATGCTCACGGCATCGATGCAGCTTTTGCCTTGGCCAGCGGGCCGATGACTTTGCAACAGGCTTGCGCGAACGCCGCACAGCTGTTGCAGCATCGCGCCGCTGACATTGCCCGCCTCTGGCAATCGGCTTCACGCAAATAACCCCGCTCGCGCCCTAGCCTCTGCTTGTAAAAAACGAACGGCCGCCCGAGGGCGACCGTTCGTTTTCAACCAGCGATTGCGTCAGTCTTTGCTGACGGCATCTTTAACGTCACCCACCACTTGCTGGGCTTCGCCCTTTTTCTCCTGCAACTTGCCCTTGACTTCAAGCTCTGTATTGCCAGTGGCCTTGCCGACAGCTTGCTTGATCTTGCCGACGGCTTCGTTGGCCATGCCTTTAACTTTGTCCGAAGTGCTGCTCATGGAGATTCTCCTTCAACGATCATCAGTTAACATCGGGTGGTTCAGATAGGCGTAGTTAGGTCTGGCCTGCTCTATCACTCAACAATCACCTGGGGCTGCCGTGACGACAGTGCGAAGCGACCGACGGCAAAGCTCAGGGCGGCACCGATCAACAAGGTCACCAGGGTGCCCCAGGCCGCTTTCGAGACGTTGCTGGCGGCAACTTCGGCAGCCTCACGTGCCTGCTGCTCTGCCTGCTCCTTCAGCGCTTTGACCTGTTCGGCAGCTTGCGCATACGCCTGGGCATAGTTGTCCACCACCTGCTCAGCCTCCTGCTGGTTTTTGCCGGTGCGGGCCGCGACGATATTGACCAAGGCTTGTTTGTCTGCAGCGCTCAGGGCAGGCTCACCCGCTTTGCGCACGCGCTCGAACCATTGCTTGAGCTGGTCGATCGCCAAGGTAGGGTTTTCAGCTGCCACTTGACCTGCCGACTCACCTTGAGCCTGTGCCTGATCGGCCTTGTTCTGCAGCGTCGAAGGGTTCAGCTCGGGTTTACCGGTCTGTTCCAGGGTCTTGTTCAACTCCGCTTCCAGGCTATCCCAGTCCAGCGAGATGCCACGTTTGTCGAGCTGATCTTTGATGCCTTGGCCAACCCCCGGCGCTGCGGCGGCCACACCGTCGGCAGCGAGCGATAGGCCTTTGCCGGCGATATTGCCAGCGGTGCCAACCACGCTACCGGCCAGCGACGCCAACAGCCAGGTAGCCATCAACGTGGTGATTGTCCAGCTCAATAGTCCATGCAGGCCACCACGGGTCGGTGCGGTACGCCCAGCCACCCAGGCACCGGCTGCTACCGACACCAGCGTGCTGACGAACAACCAAACCCCTGCGCCCGTACCGAAGCCGCGCAAGGGATTACCTTCGGCCATGGGGTCTACGGCGCCTGCACCAATTGCTGTCCCCAGCACACTCAGCACCAGGTAGCTGGCCAAGGCGATGGCGCCGCCTGCGAACACGGCGCTCCAGGATACCCGCAGCGAGCTGACAGCGTTGGCTGGGGCGGTCACATACGATTGAGTCATCTATGCATCCTCGAGATGAACAGTGGAAGTACCAGCAACTGCTAGCGCTAGTGCAACGTCAGGGTCAGTTTGCCGGTCTCATGCAAGGCTGTGATGGCGCATCTGCACCGGATCGATTAGTGCATTGGCACCACCCTAGGCCTGATTGCAGCGTTTATGCTCCAGTCACTACCGAAACATGCTTTGGAGAACTGCCATGAGCGATGCCGTGCTCTCCCGAGAGACCAATCGCCGTCAGCTCCAGCAAATCATCGCCGGGCTGTCCGATGGTGTGATTCTGCTGGAAGTCGACCAATCGATAATCTGGGCCAACGAGGCCGCGCTGCGTATGCATGGGGTCGACAGCCTGGAGCAACTAGGAGGGAACGCCGAGGCTTACCGCGCGCGCTTCGCCCTGCGTTACCGCAACAACCACCCGCTGGAGCCCGAGCAGTACCCAATGGCGCGGGTGGCGGCAGGCGAGGTGTTCAGCGACGTAGTTGTGGAGGTGGCGCAGGTCGATGATGAGGAGCAGCGCAGCCGGGTTCACCGCGTGCGCAGCATGGTGCTGGCCGACAGCCGAGGTGAAGCTGAATCTCTGGTGCTGATCATTGCCGATGCCACCGAGTGGGCCAGCGCCGAGCAGCGTTTCGAAAAAACCTTCAATGCCAACCCGGCGCCTGCGGTCATCTGCAGGCTCAGCGATTTGCGTTTCATCAAAGTCAATCAGGGCTTTTTGGAGATGACCGGGCACGTGCGAGAAAACGTGATCGGTAGGTCTGTGTACGAGGTGGACGTACTAGAGAACGCAGAGCGCAAAGAGCTGGCGATCGAGCGGCTGATCGAGGGCGCGACCATTCCCCAGATGCAGGCTGAACTGCGCTTGCCCGATGGCGGCACGAAGCTGGTCATCGTGGCTGGACAACCGTTGGACATGCATGAGGAAGATTGCATGTTGTTTTCGTTCACCGACCTTGAGCCTCGGCGTAAGGCGGAAAATGCCCTGCGTCAGAGCGAGGAGCGTTTTGCCAAGGCGTTTCGCCTGAGCCCCGTGCCAACGCTGTTGTGCAGCGCTGACCGGCAGCAGCTGATCGATGCCAATGATGCGTTTCTTCAAACGCTCGGTTACACCGCCCAGGAGTCGATCGGCAGGACCGTGGCTGAAATGGATTTTTTCGAAGATAAACGCGCTACCTCTCAGATCTTCGATATGTTGGAGAAGACCGGGCGCATAGAGTCGTTAGACCTGAACCTGCGAAAAAAAACCGATGAGCGCCTGGACTGTGTCCTGCAGGCCGACAGCGTTAGCCTGCAGGACACCCCCTGCTACCTGTTGGTTCTGATGGACATCACCGAACGCAAGCGCTCGGAGTTGGAACTCGTCGAGGCGATCGAGGCGGTCATGAAAGATGCGTCGTGGTTCAGCCAGACCTTGATAGAGAAGCTGGCCAATGCCAAACGCATCAACACCGGCCGTTTACCTGACGCTTCGTTCACCGACCTGACACGCAGAGAGCGTGAGGTCTTGGCGCTGATCTGCGAAGGCCTTGCCGACAAAGAGATAGCCTCGCGATTGAACCTGGCCCTCAACACAGTGCGCAACCATGTGTCCACGGTGTACTCCAAGCTCGATGTGCACAGCCGCAGTGAAGCGATGGTCTGGGCTAGGGAGCGCAGGCTGTTCGTAGGTTGAGCTTCACCCCTCGACAGCTACTGCGTTCAAGGCGTGAGCGCTTTGATCGGGGCGCTTTGCGGCAACACGGCCAGCTCGCCAAAGCCCTGTGCAGCATCGATGTAGCGCAAGGCCGACTTGGCATCCTTCCAGCCAACGTAGCTCATCAGCGCCTTGAGCTCCCAGCCGTTGGCGGTCGCCCAGGTGGCAAAGCCGCGGCGCAGGGAATGGCTGGTGTACAGCGTGCCCGGCACGCCTGCGCGCTGCAGCATACGCTGCAGCATGCCAACAAGGCTGTTGCTGTGCAGCGGCAGCTCGCCAAGGTTGCCCCAGCGGTCGAGCTTGCGAAAAACCGGGCCATGGGCGATGCCCGCCACCTCCAGCCACTGCAGATAGGCCATGACTGGACAGAGTGTTTTCAATGCCGGGGTTCGGTATTGCACGCCAAGAGCCTCGCGGTCACCCTTGCTGCGAGGCAGGTACAGCGTTATGCCAACGCCAGCCTCGGCGCGAATGTGCTGCACCTGCAGGCGTGCCAGTTCATCCCCGCGAAAGCCGCGCCAGAAGCCGAGTAACAATAAGGCGGTGTCCCGGCGAGCTCGGCGCAGGGTTGCCAGGTCATGGCAGTCACGGGCCTGCCTGGCCTCTGCCTCGAAGCAGTCGACGGCCGTTTGCAGGTGTTGCAGCAGTAAGGGTGCGGCCTGCCTGGGTGGCGTTGGGTGCAGGGTGCGGATGCCGCGCAGTACCTTGCGCACCAATGGCGCTTTGGTCGGGTCGGGGAAGCCTTGGCTGATGTGCCATTGGCTCAGCGCGGCAAGGCGTTGGCGCAATGTACTGACCGCGTGCTGCTCGGCATGGTCGGCCAGGTAGCGGGCGATGCTCTCGGCCGTGGCGGGCAAGAAACCACCCCAGTGGGCCTCGAAATGTTCGATGGCGGCCCGGTAGCTGCGCCGGGTGTTGTCACGGGTAGCGGCGCGGACGTAACGCTCGATGTCGGTCATGGGAGTGTGGCCAGCTTCGTATTGCCGACACCATACCGCCTAACGCGTTGCCTGTCCGGTCTGGCTCACGCCAGGCAAGGTTTTTCCTCGCAGCCGTTGAACGGTGGATATTCGCGCAACCGCGCTGCCGACAGGGGGCGGCTGAAGTGATAACCCTGGGCGATATCGCAGCCAGCTAGCTTCAGGCACACCACTTGCTCACGGGTCTCGACGCCTTCGGCCACCACTTCCAGGCCCAGCCGTTTGGCCAGGATGATGGTCGATGACACGATTGGACTGTCGTCGTAACTGTTGGATAAGGGGGCGATCAGCGAGCGGTCGATCTTCAGTTTGCTCAGTGGCAGCGATTGCAGGTGCGCGAAGCCCGCATAGCCGCGGCCGAAGTCATCCAGGCTGATGCCCAGGCCGGCAGAGCGCAGGCGATGCAGGTGATCGATTGCGGTGCCTTGCGAGTCAAGAATGGTGGTTTTGGTGATTTCCAGCTCCAGGCGATGGGGCATGATGCCGTGATACTCCAGCTTGGCCAGCAAGCGGGTACTGAAGTCGGCCTGACGCAACTGCATGGCTGAAACATTGACGGCCAGCCGGGCCTCATGGCCCTTTGCCTGCCAGCGTTCGAGGTCTTCGCACGCCAAACGCAACACCTCCCAGCCAAGCTCAATGATGAAGCCGCTGCGCTCGGCAAGATCGATAAATCTGTCCGGATAAAGCAGCCCGAAATCGGGGTGGTCCCACCTTACCAAAGCTTCATAGCCGAGCACACGATGGTTATCCAGGCGGACTTGAGGCTGGTAGTGCAGCACGAACTGCCGCCCGCTCAAGGCGCTGCCGAAGGCCTGTTCGAGTGCAAAGGCCTGAATATCGGAGCGGTTGAGCGACGGGTCGAAAAACCGATACTGCGCACGGCCAGCCTGCTTGGCGCAGTACATGGCAGCGTCGACGAAGCGTATCAAGCTGTCGATGTCCTGGCCGTCGCGTGGGCAGATGCTGACCCCGACACTCGGGCTGGTGTTGACCTCTTGGCCGTCGAGGGCATAGGTGGCCGAAAGTTTTTTTACCAGGGTGTGCACCCAGACGGTGATCTGTTCCTCGCTGCGTTCGCCGGCCAGCAGCACCACGAATTCGTCACCGCCAAAGCGTGACGCCTCATCCCCAGGCTCAAGCAGCCGGCGTATGCGCCCGGCCACCGCCTGCAGCAGCAGGTCGCCAATTTTGTGCCCCAGAGAGTCGTTGATCGATTTGAAGCGGTCCATGTCGATGAACAGGATCGCCATCAAACAGCGCTTGCCCCGCTGTCGGGCCAGCGCTTGCTCGGCCATTTCGACGAACTGGCGGCGGTTGTGCAAACCGCTCAGGTGGTCGGTCGCAGCCGCGTGGCTGCTGCGCCGGTGCTCGGCCTCGAGCCGGCCGATCAACTGCTGGTTGACCTGCTGAGCATGCTCGAGGTCGCAAAACGCCTCTTGACGCTTGCGCAGTAGGCGCAAGGCCCAGGCCAAACCGGTGAGAATCACCAGCGTCATGCCTAGGTTGAACCATAACTGGCGTGCGTAAGCTTTTGCCCAAGGGGCCATCATTTGGTCATAGCGCTGGCTGACCACTACGCTGAACGCGTGCTCAGGCACGCTGCGATACAGGCTCTGATAGGGAACGCCGTCAACGAACTGTGTCATTTGCCCAGAGCGCTGGCCGGTATCCGCCATGCCCGGTGCGAAGCTTTCGCCTGCCACCGGCATTGCGTGGGTATCGATGCGCAGGCGTTCCTGGCCATTGCTCTGGAGCAGCCGTACCAAGCCGCTCTCGCCCAGATAGATAGGCTGCAACAATGCTCCTAGGTAACTCAGGTCGAGCTGCATAACAACAAGCGTGTTTGGCTCATCACCATTGAGGCCCGGCAGCGGCAGCATGAAGAACTGATGCCAGTCGAGCGGGGCTGGCAGGGGGGGCGGGAGCAGGAAGGGCGTGAATCCGAATTGCCTGGCGTGCATGTTCAGTTGATCCAGCCAGCTGGGCGGTAGGAGGGCTGGTTGGCCCTCGATGCTAGCGACTAGTAACTGGCCCTGGCGGTTATAGAGCCCTATGCCCTTGAAGAGCGGGTCGTCGGTGAGCAGCCTGGGCAGTCTAAGGTTGCCGGCATTCAGGGATTTACCCTCGCTTAGGGTTATCTGGAGCATACGCTGGGTGCGGTCGACCAGTTGGCACAGGCTCTGTGCAACGACACTGGCAAGGTTCAGCTGCTGCGCTGCCTTGGCAGCCAGCACATCCCTGCGCGCAGCGGCCTTCTGACTGAAGTACAGCCCCCACAGGAAGATCAGAGTTGCTGCGCAGAGCATCAGGATCAACAAGCGTAGAACGCCTGTAGAAGAGTGAGAGCGACGGATCACTGCTGGTAGTCCTGACCCTGGGTGATCAGATGAAAATACGACAAGCAGATGACAGCCTGATGACTAGTGGCTAAATGCCTTACCTGTTTGCCTCGATGCGCGGCAAGGTAAAGGCCCAGGCCACGTGCACCAGGCCAATGATGACAAGCGGAGTCTGGCGCTGTATATCTGTCGCCTACCAAGGGGAGCCCTGCAACGGGCTGAGAAACCGCTGGCATAGCAGCGCGGTGACCCTTCGAACCTGATCCGGATCATGCCGGCGAAGGGATGGGACTGCCGACCTGCCTTTTAGCCGGCCTCACTGCGAGGCCACACCATGCCAAGCCACAAAGGTCTCGCTGTCATTCCCAAGGGGGAGAGCAGCATGGCTGAACGCTTCAGCGATACTTTGCAACGTCAGAATCAATCGACCTGGTCAGCGGCGGTTGAACACCGCTTCGTCACCGAGCTTTGCACGGCCAGCGTGCCGGATCAGGTCATGATCCGTTACCTGATCCAGGATCACCGCTTTCTCGACAGCTTCGTGACCCTGCTTGGCGCTGCCATCGCCAGCGCGGACACTTATGAAGCTCGTCTGCGCTTTGGCCGCTTCGCGGGCATGATCTGCAGCGATGAAAACACCTACTTCCTACGCGCCTTCCAGGCGTTGGGCGTCAGTGAGGCGCAACGTATGCAACCTGCCGATACCGCGCCCACCGCAGGTTTCAAGGCGATCATGCGCGAGGCTGCTGATACTCGCTCTTATGCAGCGGCCCTGGCCGTGCTAAATGTGGCGGAGGGGCTTTACCTGGACTGGGCGCTCAAGGCACCCAAGCCACTGCCTGACAACTTCGTCTACGCCGAATGGATCACGCTGCATGACAACCCAGCGTTCTGTGACTTCGTAGGGTTTCTCAAAGCCGAACTGGACCGGGTAGGGCCAAAAGAGGCGGCGGTGGCCAGCGATTTCTTCGCACGGACGGTGGCGTTGGAACTGTCTTTCTTCGATGCCGTTTACCACGAGCAGGCCTGAGCATGGATATTTTCGAACGTTTGAAGTCCGCTGGCAGCACGCAATGGAATAGTTATGTCGATCACGATTTCGTCCGGCAGATGGGCGAGGGCACTTTGCCCGAAGAGGCCTTTCGGACTTATCTGATCCAGGATTATCTGTTTCTCATTCAATTCGCCCGTGCCTGGGCACTGGCGGCTTACAAAAGCCGCCTGCCCGCGGACATTCGTGCGGCCCAGTCCGGCCTTGCAGCAATACTCGACGAGACCGAACTGCACCTTAGGTTGTGCGCGCGGTGGGGCTTGTCGCAAGCCGACATCCAGGCAGCACCGGAGCATCAGGCGACTGTGGCATACACCCGCTACGTTCTGGATTGCGGCGCAGCAGGTGATTTGCTCGAACTGCATGTGGCGCTGGCACCCTGTGTAATCGGTTACGCCGAAATCGGCCGCACACTCGCGCAGCGTATCGGCGACTTGAGCCAGCACCCGTACCGAGAATGGATCAGCGAGTATGCCGGCGAGGCTTACCAAGGCGTGGCAGCGGCGGCGCGCAAGCACTTGGATGAGCTGGCAGCGCGAAGCATGACTGAACAGCGGTTCATCGAGTTGGCGCAGATTTTCGGTCAGGCATCGCGGCTAGAGGCAGATTTCTGGCAGATGGGGCTCGATGCACAACGTTGACCCGAGCAGCGGTCATACACGTAAGTGCGCGTTTAGACGTAAAGCGCCCCGCATCACACCTACGCACGTAAGGGCGCCAGCCCTTTCCTAGTGCCCAGCGCATTGTCCGACTCGACTGGCAGCAGCCACGCTGCTGCTAGTTGTTAGATTCCCGTCGCGCAGTTACTTGAATTGCCCTTCCAATCTCACTTGAGCTACTGACTGATGGTGCGCAGCTAGGAAAGTGCGCGGCTCAAGGTCCATCTCGACGCGCTGCCTGACTCTGGACCTTCCCAAAGGCACCCCGAAGCCCTGCCCACTCGGCGCCTGGAATTGTCGCTGATTGGCAGCGATTTCATGAAGCAGCCGAGCATAACCACCCCTTTCGACCCTTGTGCCGGCTTAAGCGTGCATTTAGCACCTTGACGCTTGGCTTGTCTGCACTGACATGTGATAAGCCGTGATTATTCCATCTGAGAAATACCTTGAAATCCGGTCTTGAAACAGGAAAAATCACATGTAAATACATGGTACGTACCATGCTACGAAATAGTAGGGGCAACTATGGCTCGGGGTGGTATCAACAAGGCAGTAGTGCAGCAGGCTCGGCAAGTCCTGATCGCCCGGGGCGAATACCCCAGCATCGATGCAGTACGTATCGAACTGGGTAATACCGGCTCTAAGACCACCATCCACCGCTACTTGAAGGAGTTGGAGGCTTCCAAGCCCGCCGGCCTGCAGGGCCAGGCGGCGCTTAGTGATGCGCTCACCAAGCTGGTTTCGCAACTGGCTGCTCAGGTGGAGGAAGAGGGTAACGCCCGTATCGACCAGGCCGAGGCTGCGTTCCTTGAGCAGCGGGAGCAGCTGGAGAATCTGTTACAACAGACGCAGCAAGCGTTGGCAGATGCAGCCCAGCAACAGCAGGTGCAAGCCTCCGCCCTGGCGGCAGAGTCCGAACGTCTGGTAACCGTCCAGAACTCCCTGCAGGCCGAGCAATTGCGCAACGCCAGCCTCAACCAGTCGTTAGGTGAGCTGCAGGTGCGTCTGGCAGACAAGGATGAACAAATCCGCTCGTTGGAGGACAAGCACCGTCATGCGCGCGAGGCACTAGAGCACTACCGCAGCGCCAGTCGCGAACAGCGTGAGCAAGACCAGCGCAGACAAGAGGCGCAGGTTCAACAACTGCAGGTGGAACTGCGTCAATTGCAGCAGGGCATGATCGTCAAACAGGACGAGCTGACTCGTTTGCATCGCGACAACGAACGTATGCTCGGTGAGCATCGTCAGGCGGCCAGTGAATGCAAGGTCAAAGACGAGCTACTTGAACAACGCGATGCGCAGATCCAGGGGCTGCGAACGATCTTGGCCCAGGCTCAAGGCGCCAGCGATGAGATGCGCCGTCAATTACAGGAGCAGGCACAGAGCCTGGAAAACAGTCGTGCTATTTCCATCGAGCAGGCCAGGCAACTGCAACTGCTCAAGGATGAACTGCAAAAACGCGATGCAGTCGGCGACGCCAGCACCGCTCAACCGCCCTCTGCATCCTGAGTGCTTAGTAACAGGCCCATCGCGCACCGCCTGGGCAAACCCTGAGCGCGCTCAGTTGCAAGAATAGCTCGCAACCTAGCCCCAAGGCGTTGCTCTTCGAGCACCTCGAAACCGTATTTTGCATAAAAAGGCCCATTCCAAGGCACATGGGCAAATGTGGTCAAGGTCACCATGGGCAGATCACTCAGGCGTGCTAGGGCACGCACCTTGTCCAGTAAGCACCTGCCGATTCCTTTGCCCTGCGACTGCAGCCTCACCGATAGCTCGTGGACATGCAGCGCCTGCTCCTCAATGGTCAAGCACACGAAACCCACGGCCTGGCCTTGATCATTTTCGGCCAGCCAACTGCCACTGGCCGCGATGAAGGCTGTGTGCGCATCCCTATCAAGCCCCTCGGCCCCTGCCAACCACGCCAGCTCCGGAAACTGCCGAAAAGCTTGGGCCGCAGAGTGTTCAATCTCGATCAATCGACTGATATCAGAAGGCAGGGTGGGGCGGATGTGCATGCTGATGATCCTTTGATGGGCTGGCAGGCCAAAGTGATGGTAGCGCGAAGCTTGCACTTCAATCGTTATAACGTAACACTTTGGCTTTTCGGTTAAGCGAGAGTGCCTAGATGACAGAAGATGAACTGCTCAGCCAAGCGCCTGCAGCCTACATGAACGAAGTCCAACAGCAATTTTTCCGTAGACTTCTGCTGGATCAACGCGCTGATCTGCAAGCTCGGATCGAGGAAGAATTTCAGGCCTTGCGCGAACAAGAGGTGCTTAGCGACCCGGCTGATATCGGCAGTGCAGAGGAGGAACGACAGTGGAGGCTGCGTTCCCTGGAGCGGGAGAAGAAGCTCCTCGACAAGATTGACCAGGCACTGGAGCGCCTGGCCCGTGGTGAGTACGGCTGGTGCGAGGAAACCGGGGAGCCAATCGGCCTGCGACGGCTACTCCTGCGCCCAACCGCAACCCTATGCATTGAGGCCAAGGAGCGTCAGGAGCACAAAGAGCGGCACCTGCGCGATGAGCGCTAGTCAGCCGCCATGACCTGAGGCTGCAACTGCCAGCGCACCGAGCTCACGCCTTTTTCAAGGCTAACCCGGCTGACTAGCCGTTCCAGTTGCGCCGGGGCTTGCGGGTTGCCGAGCAGCTCTGCGCGCACTTCCAGGCGAGCAGGGTTAGTCAGATCCTCGCTGTGCAATGACTGCAGGCGCAATTGCGGGTCGCCGAGGCTATGCAGCATCAGGCTGCGTACCTGTATCTCATCCTCGGCGCGGCAAATGATGCGCACCTCATAATGCTGTTCCACTTCGCTAGCCGGTAGCACTTCCTGGCGGTCAAGCCGTTGGGCGATGTCGCGCAGCAGGATGTTGGCACACAGCACCATCAGGCTGCCCAACACTGCCTCCAGCAGCAGGCCCAGGCTACACAACACACCGACAGCTGCGGTGCACCAGAGCGTAGCGGCGGTGTTCAGGCCACGCACATTGAAGCCATCGCGCATGATCACACCACCACCTAAGAAACCGATACCCGACACAACATAGGCGGCAACTCGCGACGCGTCTGCAGGGGCCATGCCCGGCACCGCCTGGGTCATCAGCACGAACAGGCAGGCGCCCGTGCTGACCAGGGCATTGGTACGCAGCCCGGTCAGGCGTTGGCGCAGTTGGCGTTCGGCACCGATCAGAGCGCCTAGCAGCAGGGCGACGCCAACACGCAGAAGAAAGACTTTCCAATCCATAGCAAACCTCTTTCACGGGCGTACGCCCGCACGGTTAAAAAAACCAGAAATAAGCGCAGGACCACGAAAGAGAAGGGGAAGAAATGCCTAATAGGCTCAGAGGTTCCACTGTCTGACTTTTGGCGAGACAGTGGCAGGAAACTGCCGGACTAGCTCGCCTTGTGGGCCTGTCGCAAGCGACTGGGACTACTGTCCAAAGCAGGGCTCCTGTTCGGGGGGGCGAAATTGCGTTGCGGACCTTACGCCGCCAAGCTCCGAGGGTCAAGGGTTGAAACATGACAAGGGCTTCATCAGGAAATCCCCTACAACCTGCGCCACCGGCATGGCAAAAAACCGGGGCACTGGTTACCCTTGCGCCATTCTCCGCCATTGCCCGGATCGTTACATGCTGTTCAATCTCGCTGTGCTGCTCAGCACCTTGGTGGCCATGGAAGGTGTCGGTACGCTGGCCCACAAGTACGTCATGCATGGCTGGGGCTGGTGGCTGCACCGCTCGCACCATGAGCCGCAGTTGGGCATGCTGGAAACCAACGACCTGTACCTGCTTGCGCTGGCGCTGATCGCCGCCGCGCTCATCGCCTTGGGCAAAGCTGGCCATGCTCCGTTGCAATGGGTGGGCGCAGGGGTGGCAGGGTATGGGGTATTGTACGTACTGGCCCACGACGGTCTCTTCCACCGGCACTGGCCGCGCGCGCCACGCCCGGTCAACCGTTACTTCAAACGTCTGCACCGCGCTCATCAACTGCACCATGCCGTGAAGGGGCGCACCGGCTCTGTGTCCTTCGGCTTTTTCTATGCGCCACCACTGAAGGTGCTCAAGCGCCAGTTGCAGGCGCGCTGGCCACGTGGCCGCGGCTGACCCACCAGCCGAACCCTGCGGCGGTGAAGAACATGATCAGGCTGTACAGGGCCGCTGGAACTGCCATCGTCGCGTTATTGAGCAACGATGGGCTGAGCGCGAGCGCGATGGCCAGCGTGCCGTTGTGGATGCCGATTTCCATGCCGATAGCGATGGCCTGGCGTTTGGGGATATTGAGCAAGCGAGGTACGCAGTAGCCAACAGCAAGGCTGATCAAGTTGAACAACAAGGCCGCCAAACCCACCACCGGGGCATATTCCACTACGGTCTGCCAGTCCTAGGCCAAGGCCAGAACGATGGTAAAGGCCAGAAACAGCGCCGCCACGAGCTTCATGGGCTTTTCCATCCGCGCAGCGAAGCGCGGTGCCCAGTGACGGATCAGCATGCCCAGCGCCACCGGCAGTAGCACGATAGCGAATACCTGCAGCACCTTGGCGAACTGCAGTGGGATGGCTTGGTCCGACGCCATGAACCAGCTCAACGACAGGTTGACCAGCAGCGGCATGGTCAGGATAGCGATCAACGAGTTCACCGCCGTCAGGGTGATATTCAGCGCCACATCGCCGTGGGCCAGGTGGCTGAACAGATTGGCGGTGGTGCCCCCTGGTGACGCTGCAAGCAACATCAGGCCGACCGCCAGCGCCGCTTCAAGGCCAAACCCATTAGCAATGAGAAAGCACACCAATGGCAGTAGGAGGATTTGGCAAAACAGGCCGATCATCACCGGCTTTGGGTATTTCACTACGCGAGCGAAATCGGCCATGGTCAAAGACAATCCAAGGCCAAGCATGATGATGCCAAGCGCCAAAGGGAGAAATGCAGTCAGCAACGGGGATGCGGTCATGGGCGGGCACTCGGGTGAAGGATGCAAGCAGTCTAGGTGGGCTCTGGGCGTCGTATGATTGCACTGAGCCAGCACTTGTTTACCAGTTGTTACCAAACACTCGCTAAACTGCGGCACAGAGCGCCGCCATGTCGCGTTGCGATAGGGCTCTTGGCACAGTAGCATTCGCTTTTTTGCCGAGGATTCGCCTGTAATGCCTTTCCAACAAGGTCTGCTTGCTACGCCCGTGCCGGTGCACGCTCGTCACCTGTTCTTCGCCCTGCAGTCGCCCGAGGCGTTGCCCGCGGTACTGGATACCCTGTTGCCACACGTCGACGGCCGTAGCCTGATCCTTGGTATCGGCGCACCCTTGGTCAAAGCGCTGGGCCGCGACATCCCAGGCTTGCGTGCGTTCCCACAGCTTGACGCCGCCGTGGAAAACCCAAGTACTCAGCACGCGCTTTGGTTGTGGCTTCGCAGCGATGAACGCGGTGACCTGGTTTTGCAAGCCCAGGCACTTGAACAGATGCTGGCACCTGCGTTGCGCCTGGCTGATAGCGTCGATGGTTTCCTGCATCGCGGTGGCCTTGACCTGACCGGTTACGAAGATGGCACTGAAAACCCCTCCGACGACGATGCTGTGCACGCCGCCATTCTGGCTAACGGTCAGCCGGGTATGGACGGTTCGAGCTTTGCCGCCTTCCAGCTCTGGAAACATGACCTGTCGTATTTCAAGGCGCTGCCTCAAGCCGATCAGGACAATATTATCGGCCGCCGCCTGAGCGACAACGAAGAGCTTGATGACGCCCCAGCGTCTGCCCATGTCAAGCGTACGGCGCAGGAAAGCTATGCGCCAGAAGCTTTCATGGTCCGCCGCTCGGTATCTTGGGCCGATAATCGCGGCGCTGGCTTGGCATTCGTCGCCCTTGGCCGCAGCTTTGAGGCTTTCGAAGCCCAGTTGCGGCGTATGAGCGGCCTGGAAGATGGCGTCACTGATGCTTTATACCGTTTTAGCCGGCCATTGACCGGCGGCTACTACTGGTGCCCCCCCATGGGCGAGGGCGGCCTGGACTTGCGGGCGCTGTTGCAGGCTTAGTCATTTTACATCCGGATACAGAATCGCCGATCAGTTCAGGCCTCAACGACTAGCCTTGAAAGTTTCCCTCCGGGGCGGGAGCTTTCGTATGCTTAAACGTCGCGATGTCTTACGCGCTGGCGCGACTCTATCCGTAGCAGCCGCCACGCCCTGGTTGTATGCAGGCAGCACGGGCGGCTTGCTGACCCGCATTATTCCAGCCACGGGCGAGGCTCTGCCAATCATCGGTGCCGGCACTTCCGGCAGCTTCGAGGTAGCAGCCAACTCCCCGGAGTACCAGCAGCTCAAGCAGGTTCTCCAAGCCTTCTTCCAGGGGGGCGGCAAAGTCATCGATACCTCGCCCAATTATGGTGGTGCTGACAGCATTCTGGGCCAGTTGCTGGAAGAGGGCGGCTGGCATCAGCAATGTTTCATCGCCACAAAAATCGCTGCCGACAACCCTGCCGATGCCCAGGCGCAATGGTTGGGAACACTCAAGAGCCTGCGCACGGATAAAGTCGATCTATTGCAAGTCCACAATCTGCGCGACTGGCAGACGCAGTTGCCCTATGCCCGGGAGCTACAGCAGCAGGGCAAAACACGTTACGTCGGCGTCACCCATTATTTGAACAGCGGCCACGAGTCCTTGGCGCAAATTGTGCGCAGCCAGAGGCTTGATTTCATTCAGATCAACTACTCGGTCACTGCCCCCCAGGCTGCGCACGAGCTCTTACCGTTATGTCAGGACAAAGGTGTCGCTGTGCTGGTCAATCGTGCATTCGATGACGGTCGCCTATTTGCAAGGGTCAAAGGCCAGCCCCTACCGGCGTGGGCTGCCGAGGCCGGCATCGGCAGCTGGGCGCAGCTGTTTCTCAAGTTCGCCATAAGCCACCCGGCAGTCACTACGGTGATCCCCGCGACCAGCCGCCCGGATCGCCAGATCGACCAGCTTAAAGCCGGTTATGAACCACTGCTGAGCCAGGCGCAACGGCAAGCGCTGATCAAGCAGTTCGCCTGAGACCATGAGCAGTTGGCTCGCACGGCTTAAGCAGGGGCTGAATATCCGTCCCGGCGAAGGCCCTGCGGTGGTAGCAGCCTGGCTGCTGTTCTATTTGCTGTTCACGGGCTATTTCATGCTGCGCCCGGTGCGCGAGACCATGGGCATAGCCGGCGGGGTCGAAAACCTTCAATGGCTCTTCACCGGCACTTTCCTCGCCACATTGGTTTGCCTGCCACTTTACGGCTGGCTGGCTAGCAAGGTGCCACGCCGTCACATCTTGCCTTGGACCTACGGCTTGTTCGCCTGCCAGTTATTGCTGTTCGCGTGGCTTTTTGCCTTTGATGCAGAGTCGATATGGGGTGCTCGGGCTTTTTACATTTGGCTGTCTGTGTTCAACCTACTCAGCATTTCCCTGGCCTGGAGCGTACTTGCCGACCTGTTTTCGACCAGCCAAGGCAAACGCCTGTTCGGCCTGCTGGCAGCCGGTGCAAGTATGGGCGGCCTGAGTGGGCCTGTTCTAGGTACGCTGCTGGTGGCGCCATTGGGACATGCAGGGCTGCTGTTGCTGGCGGCTTTACTATTGGTAGGCAGCGTAGCTGCCTGTTCCTACGTGCAGCACTGGCGAGATGGTAACCGGGAAGCCGTCATCGGCGGGGCCGCTTCATCCCGGCCCCTGGGCGGCAACCCTTTTGCGGGGGCTACGGCGGTTGCGCGTTCTCCCTTTTTGCTGGCGATCGGCTTATTCGTCGTGTTACTTGCCAGCGTCAGTACCTTTCTCTACTTCGAACAGGCGCGCATCGTCAGTGAGACTTTTACCGACCGCACCCGCCAGACCCAGGTGTTCGGGCTCATCGATACCGTAGTGCAGGCACTGGCTATCGTGACCCAGCTGTTTCTTACCGGGCGCCTGGCCAGACGACTGGGGGTCGGGGTGTTGCTGGTGGCCGTACCGTTGGTGATCGCCGCCGGGTTCGTTTGGCTGGCCATTGCCCCCGTGTTCGCGGTATTTGTGGTTGTGATGGTGGTGAGGCGCGCCGGTGAGTACGCCTTGGTCAGGCCGGGCCGCGAGATGCTGTTCACCGTGCTGCCGGCCGAGGATAAATACAAGGCCAAGAACTTTATCGACACCGTGGTCTATCGCGGCGGTGATGCGCTTGGCGGCTGGGTCAAGCGAGGGCTAGATGCGTTAGCTGACCATCCTCAGGTAACGCTTATGATCGCAGCGTTGATCGCATTGGGCTGGGGCGTCGTCGGGCACTGGCTGGGCCGCCAACATCAGCTCAAGGAAGCGTCGAAGTCGGGGTAGCCATGAAGCGGCTATTCGCGCACCAAATACACCCTGAACGGTTTATTAGGGCCACCGGTCTGACGGCTTGGCGATAAAGCGAATCTTGCGCGGGGGCTGGACTCGGAATTTATGTACGGCACAACGCCGTCCATTCTCAAGCCAAATGAGGTTCCACACCATGGCCAACAAAGACAACAGCCGCAGCGGCAGCCAGGGCGGCAACAAGAATCCAGGCAACTTTGCAAACGACAAGCAAAAGGCATCCGAAGCGGGCCGTAAAGGTGGCCAAGCCTCAGGAGGCGCAGCCCACCAGGATCACGAATCAGGCCGCAAGGGCGGGCGTTCGTAACTGATGGTATGCAGTGCCGGGGCGCCCTGGCACTGCAGACACAGGCTGTGGCAAATGGGAGGGTTGCAATCGGCAATCGATTGCACAGAATGCATGCATCAACCGCATGCCATTTGGAATCCCAGCTCCATGATGCTGACCCAGCAGTTTCCCACTATCTCTCCCTCCGACATTTTGTTCGTATTTGCCTTGGAAGCCGAAGCAGGGGATGTGTTTACCGGTATGAACACATTGTTTACCGGTATCGGCAAAGTCAATGCCGCGGTTGCTCTGACCAAGGCGATAGCGCAGCAACGCCCCAAACTGATCGTGAACCTCGGCTCGGCCGGTAGCCAGCGCCATGGCAAAGGTGAGGTTGTGTGTTGCACGCGTTTTGTGCAGCGCGACATGGACGTGACCCCGCTAGGTTTCGCCCGCTACCAGACGCCACTTTCCGATACCCCTGTGATTTTGGAGCATGGTCATGCAATTGATGGCCTGCCGCTTGAAACCTGCGGCAGCGGCGACAGCTTCGAGATCAACCACGGTGATGCCCCTTACGATGTCGTCGACATGGAAGCCTATGTATTTGCGCTGATCGCGCGCAATGAAGGCATACCTTTCGTTTGCCTGAAGTACGTTTCAGATGACGCTGGCAGCGATGCTGCCGATGATTGGGCCGTGCAGGTGCACCTGGCCGCCGAGGCTTTCAAACGGGTGCTGTTCAGTCAGCCGACTGCGCGTTTGGAGTAAACCTTCGCCGCCAGCGGTAGTCACTTCAGGTATCAGTCCTACTAACCGAATCGGGAGGGTACCTGTAATGGCCAGGGCTATCTGGAAAGGCGCTATCAGTTTTGGCTTGGTGCACATACCGGTTTCGCTCAATACCGCTGTGCGTACCGAGCGCGTCGATTTCGATTGGCTCGATAAGCGCAGCATGGAGCCAGTAGGCTACAAGCGCATCAACAAGGTCAGCGGCAAGGAAATCGACAAGGACAACATCGTCAAAGGCGTTGAATACGAGAAGGGCCGATACGTGGTTATCAGCGAAGACGAGATTCGCAAGGCCCGCCCCGAAGCCACGCAGACCATCGATATTTTGTCGTTTGTCGATGCGGCAGAAATCCCACTCCAGCATTTCGACACGCCCTATTACCTGAGCCCCGACAAGCGAGGTGGCAAGGTCTATGCGTTGCTGCGTGAAACATTGGCCAGTACCGGTAAGGTGGCGCTGGCCACGGTAGTGCTGCATACCCGCCAGCACTTGGCTTTGCTACGCCCGCTGGACGATGCCGTCGTGATGATCACTTTGCGCTGGCCCGAGGAAGTGCGTGGGTTGGATAGCCTCGAGCTGGACAAGACGGTTACCGAAAGCAAGCCAGACAAGCGCGAGTTGGCCATGGCCAAGCGGCTGGTTGAAGACATGAGCGGGCCTTGGGCGCCGGACGAGTATCACGATGCGTTTCGTCAGACGATCATGGACCTTGTTGAAGAAAAGGCCAGTAAAGGCAAGATCGCTGTGGTGGAAAAAGGCGAGGGCGACGCGGCCGAGAAAGGCGCCGATATCATCGACCTCACCGAGTTGTTGAAGCGCAGCTTAGGTGGCAAGAAACCTGCGGCCACGAAGAAAACCACCAAACGCTCGCGAAAAGCGTCGTGACTCGAGCGCTTGGTGGATCAAAGGCTTGCCAGGTAGTCGCCAAACCCCTCACGGGCCCGGCTGTTGGTTCGGCTACTTGTGGCAACGCTGTGCTTGGCCGTCCACACTATCTGCGCGCCATCGGCCTCCAGGTCCCTCACAAGCTGCACATCTTCATGGGCGGCAAGTGGTTGAAACCCGCCGACACGTTCATAGGCTCGGGCACTCACGCCCAGATTGGCACCGTGGATGTGGCGATGGCCTTCCCGCGCTTCATAGCGGCTCAAATAGAGCTTACGTAGCGCCGCCCGCTGCCAAGGCTGCCAGCGGGCAACGTGCACCGTTCCACACACCGCATCTGCCGTGCAGGCCAGCTGTGACAACAACCAATGCGACGGCACCTGGCTGTCGGCGTCGGTGCAGGCCAACCAGGTCGCATGGCGGTCCAGCATCCACTCGGCGCCTAAGCGGCGAGCCATTCCAACGCTACCGGCCTCGACTGCAAGCACGTCGACATCATACCTGGCGGCCACCTTGGCACTGCCGTCCACGCAGCGATCGAGAACGACCAACACCTGTACCCCATGACCTGCTTCTCGCGCTGCCAAGACGGCCGTAGCCATCGCGCTCAGGCAGCGCCCCAGGCGCCGGGCTTCATTGTGCGCGGGGATCACTACGCCGATCATATGCACGTCTCGTCCAAGTCCACCACGCTGGGTTGGCAGGACCAGTATTCGAGCATGAAGTCGGCCTCGTCATGACGAAGGAGCGGAAATAGCGGCAGGTGTTTGGCCAGCATTTGATGCACCTCACGGCCATCTTGCGGGCAGCCGGCAATGGGGTGCTTCCAGTGACAGGCAAGCAGGGCACCGTCGTAGGTAAGGCTCGCAAGGCATTGCTCAATGACCTGCAGCCAATCGGTGGGGTCCAGGTAGTATCCCACCTCACTCAGCACGATCAGATCGAATTGGCCTGCGGGCCAGTCACCAGGCAAGCGAGCCAATTCGACTGAAGCGTTGGGCACATCGGTCAGGCGCTCGCGGGCAAGGTTCACGGCAGTGGGGTCCAGGTCCTGGCACAGAAGTTCAGCACTTCGCTCTGCCAGTAAGGCACTGAGCTCTCCATTGGCACAGGCAGGCTCGAACACCCGCTGATAGCACTGACGTGGCAGGCTGGCCATCAGCACATCGCGTTTGCGTTTTTCGTACCAGCGTGTGCGAAAAGCCCACGGATCTTCATTGGTAGCATACAGTTCAGCGAAGTACTGGGGATCGAGGCTCATGGCAACTCCGTTCACAGGAACATCAATTCAAAGGGTTGCAGCAGGCAGTCCAGCAAGCTGGCTGGCAGTACGGGCGGGCGAAGATCGTCCGGGGTCAACTGGCTGACGTGTGCCGCTAGGGCCTTACGCTTGCGTGCGAGGGCGCTTTCGTCCAACTCGATGCGATGCGCGCGTGGCCATGGCAGCCGTGGATCATCGGGCTGGGCCCAGTGCCAGGCCCATACGGGCACTTCGACCAGTTGCGCCTTGCGCGCCTGCGCTGCCTGGGCTGCGGCACGGCCAACGGCCTCGTGATCGCAGTGGCCGTCGCCTCGCCATGTGGCCATCACTACATCGTCCGGGCGCAGCGCCTGAGTCAGGTGGTTGACCAGGAAAGCTTCTTCGCGCGGCAAATTCCCGTCCTTCAGATTAAGCCTGCGCCACTCCAGATGGTTGACGTTCAAGTCAAGCTGCATCAGTGCCTGGCGGCTCTCCAGCGGTCGCTGGCGGCGCAGCCGATGTTCGGTCCAGTGCTCGGAGCCGGCGTGGCTGCCTTCACCATCGGTGGCCGAAATCAACAGAAGGTCCTCTTCACGCCCGCGAAAGTGGGTCAGCAATCCGCCCGCCATGAGAATTTCATCGTCGGGGTGCGGTGCGACCAGCACCAGGCGGCGCCCGGGAGGGCACAGCTGCGCAGGACTGATCCATGTAGCCCTTGCCAGATGGGCGGCATGTTGCCAGTCAGCCCAAGGCGTGCCACTGCTAGCTTGAATCAAGTTTTGGCTCATAGCTTCCAGGCTCCTGCAGGCATCTGTGTCAATTGTTCACCCAGCGCCGCGAGATCGCGTTCGGCATGGCTTTGGCGCATGTACACTGGCAAGTCTGCGCTGAGCCTGGCGAAATGGCTGTTACGGCAAAACGGTGTGGCACCCAGCGCGCGGCCCACGTGGCGGATCACCTGTTCGACGGCCTGCTCGACTTGAGCGCGAGTGCGGCAAACTTCCAAGCCTGCGTCAGCGTCAGGTTGCAGGTCGATCCACTGAGCACATTCACGCAACGCAGCGCGGGCGCCGCACAAGGCAGCGTCCACCGCGCCGAGGTGGGCATGGGCATGTGCGTCGGCATGGGGTTTGCGGCAATGCGCCCGCAGGTAATCGGCCAAGGCCTCGGCCGCGCCGTACCAACAAGCTGCGATGCCTGCGCCCCCGTGCCAGAAGCCGGGGCGCGACAGATACTGGCCGGGGCGGCCAACGGCGATGGCGGGCGTATTGCTGAACTGAAGTTCGATACTCGCCGTGGTGGCCATACCCACTGCCTGCCAATGGTCGATCACCACACTTTGGTCAGCTTGCCCCAGCTCGATCGCTACCAACTGCGGCTGCTCATCGTCGCCCCAGGCAGTCAATAACGCTTTGTCTATCTGCAGGGCGCCCGAACACCACGCCTTGCGACCGCCCAGCTGCACGTGATCACCGTCACGCGCGACAATCCGTGCGCGAGCGTCCGGCGGTTCAGCAGCCCAGACGCCCCATATACCGTCGCCAACCAGGTGCGCCGCACCACATTCGGCCAGAATGGCCAGCGCATCGGTGTGCCCCTCATAGAGTTTGGCCAGTGCCAGGTCGCAACCGGCAACCCGCGCCAAGGTCTGCCAGCGGCGCAAGGTGTTGCCTTGCCCCGGCAGTGGCAGTAGGTCGAGCTGATCGGCTTGGAGTGCGTGCATCAACTCTGGTAGCTGTGTGTCCAGGTTGAGAGGTTGGGGTCTCTCGCCGAAGGTGCGTAACAATCGGTCGAGGTTGGTGAGGTCGAAATCCTGAATGATGCTCATGCCATTCCCATTTGCTTGCGCATACGTGCAGTGATCGATTGACGAACTTTACTCATCCCGGCCCAAGGGTCGTCCAGATCGACCAGGCGTTCGTGCAGGTTACCGATATGCCATTGATCGGCGCCTTTGAGCCCTGCCAACTCTTCGCGCCAGATCGGCACAGACACCGGCAGCCCCTCGCGGGCTCGCAGCGAGTAGGCGCATACCGTGGTGGCGCCTTTGCCGTTGCGTAGGTAATCGATGAATATTTTACCGATACGGTTTTTAGGGCCGGAAACCGCACTCAAGCGGTCGGGGAACAGCTTGGCCAGGTAATTGACAATCGCCTGGCTGAAATCCTTGACCTCATCCCAATTCGCACGCCGGGTAATAGGTACGACCAAGTGGATGCCTTTGCCGCCACTGGTTTTGATGAACACCTGCAAACCCAGCTCGTCTAGCAGGGTAAGGACCAGTTGAGTTGCCTCCAACATGGCTTTCCAGGGCAGCGCAGGGTCTGGATCGAGATCTAGGACGAAGCGATCGGGCTTGTCGAAGTCTTTGTCGGTCGCATTCCAGGTATGCAGTTCGAGCATGTTCATCTGCACCGCCCCCATCAAGGTATCGGCGCGGTTGATGACCATTGCCGCTTGGCCTGCGTCGGCTTTGCTGTAATTGACCAGATGCGGGATATGCAACTGCCCGGCATTCTTCTGAAAGAACAACTCTCCCATCAGGCCGTCCGGTGCCCGCACCAGTGCAACCGGCCGGTTTTTGAGGTGTGGCAACAACCACTGGCTGACTTGCGCGTAATACTGCGCAATTTGCCGCTTCGTGGCACCCACGGTTGCATCGATCAGCCGGTCAGGGTGGGTCAGGCGCAAGTCGGCCAGCTGATCTGGCTGCTTGCCCTGCTTGGGTTTTGAGCCTTGCTTGGCGGGCATTGCGCGCTCCACGTTGATTGCGGTGGCCGGTTTGTCCTCGCGTAGCCCATGGAACACTGCGTGGCGTACCAAGCCCTCACGGGTCATCTGGGCATAGGCGACTTCCGCCAGCAGATGCGGCTTGAGCCAATGCACCCCGCGGGCTTCTGCGCCCGTTGGCCCCTTATGCACAGTGGGCTTGGCGACCTGTAGGGGTTTGAGCCGCTCATGAATGCTTTTAAGCGTTGCCCCGGTGAAGCCGGTGCCTACTTTACCCGCGTACTGCAGCTGGCCGCTTTGCTTGTCGTGCAAAGCCAGCAACAGCGCGCCGAAGCCCGCTCTGCTGCCTTTGGGATCTGTAAAGCCAACGATCACGAACTCCTGCCGTCGCTGGCACTTGAGCTTTACCCAGTCGGGGCTGCGCCGACTCATGTAGTGGCTGCCGACTCGTTTACCGATCAGGCCCTCAAGGCCCAAGCGGCAAGCGCTGTCGAGCAGGGCATCGACAGGCTGGTCGAAGCTCTCGGAAAACTTGAGCTTGTCCGACTCATTGTGCTCAAGCAATTGCCGTAACGCATCGCGACGATCTTCAAGTGGACGCTGACGCAAGTCCTGGCCACCCAAGAACGGCAGGTCGAAGATGTAATACCCGATCTGCTCGTCATCCTCGGTGTCGAAGGCGTTCTGCAGAGCCTGGAAGTCGGTCTTCCCGTCTTCGTCGCTAATCACCATTTCGCCATCGAGCCACGCCGTGTCGATGCCCAGCGCCCGCAACGCCGCGACTTGGGCGGGCATTTTGGCGCTCCAGTCATGACCGTTGCGGGTGAATAACCGGACATCGTCGCCTTCGATGCGCGCAAGTATCCGATAGCCATCGAATTTGACCTCATAACGCCAGTCGCCAGCCGGTGGCGAGTCGACCAAGGTAGCCAGCTGGGGCTTGAGCTGTTGTGCAAGCTCGGCGTTAGCGGTTTTGCGCCGCACGGGTGTGCGCTTGGCATTTGCCGTGCGCCGGGGCAGCAGCCCACGGTCGCTTAGCACGCTGTCCGGCTGAGCCTCGACGATACTGTACTCAGCTTCACTGCGTGCCTCACCGTCCTGGGACTTGACCAGCATCCACTGCTCCTTCTTGCCGGCCAATTGCGTACGGAACAGGTTCCAGACACCGCTCAGCTTTTCACCCTGCAAGCGAAAACGCAGCTTGCCTTTGGCATAGCCCTGGCGCGGATCGCCTTCGGGTTCCCAGACACCCCGGTCCCAGACGATAACGTCACCGGCGCCATAGTGGCCCTGCGGTATGTGCCCTTCGAAGTTGGCATAGTCCAACGGGTGGTCTTCTACATGCACCGCCAGGCGCCGCACTTTTGGGTCCAGCGAAGGGCCTTTGGGGATCGCCCAGCTTTTCAGCGTCCCATCGAGTTCCAAACGGAAGTCGTAATGCAGGTGACTGGCGTCGTGCTTCTGAATGCAGAACTGCAAGGCATGCGCGCGCTTGCCGCGCCTGCGCTGAACACTAGGTTCAGGCGTCGCGTCGAAATCGCGCTTGCGCGCGTATTCTGCAAGAGGCTTTGCCATGGTCGGCTCCGTGAAGGCATCTGTAGGTTGGGAGGGAGCCGGGCGCAGGGTAGTTCAAAAAAACTCTGAATCATCGCTGGGCTACAGCAGTCGACAATCTGTATGTCACTGGTGGAGAACCGCAATGAGCCGAACTGATGATCTGAAACCCTACACACCCACTGAAATCGACGACACCGAAGACCGCATGGGCAGTGTGCGCGAACTGGATTTCAGTGATCGCCACGACCATCGTGAGGGGCGAGTCGGCGACGAACGACCCGCTTCGGAAATCGACCAGGAGTTCCCGGACCAACGGGTTGCCGAAAGCGGCATGACTGGCGGTGAGGCACTAAGCGATAGCCTGCACGAAGACAACGTCACCTATGATGATCTGAGCCCTGATACCTTGCTGGATGAAACCGGCGCTCGCGACCCCTTTGAGCCAGGCGATGGCAATGGCCCGGCTGACATGGACCTGCGCGAGGTAGACGCGCAGGAAATAGGCGGTGGGTTTGGGCTCGACGAGGCCGAGTTGGCGCGTTCAGCCCCCCTGGATGGCAAGCCTTGGAGCGATGATGTGGTCGAAGACGAAGAGGGCGATGCACGTTGAGTGAATGCGTGAAGAGACGGCACCTGACCGTCTCTTCACGAACCCATGCCGGCACGGCCTCAGGCCGGATGTTCACGCTGGCGCATGGCTTTGGCGCGTTTCTCAAGCAACAAATAGGTCATCAAGGCAACGACCAGAGGAATCAGGTAATACAGTGTCCGGTAGCCCAGCAGCGCTGCGATTAACGAGCCCTGGCCTTGACCATGCAGCAAGGCAAGGAAAACCGTCTCGAGCACACCCAAACCTGCAGGAATGTGAGCGACCACCCCCGCCACGCAACTGATCAGCAATATACCGAGGATCGAGGGGAAGAAATGCTCCCCTGGCAATAGCCAATAAATCAGCAACGCCATCACCGCCCAGTTGCTAGCGCCCAGCGCTACTTGGCACAGCGCCAAGCGCAGCGAGGGCAGGGTGACTTCATGGTCCCTCCAGCGCCATGTGCGCTTCTTCGCAAGGCCACACGCCAGCAGATAACCGATGGCGATGGCCAGCAAAAGCACGCCTATCAGCCTCAGCCCCCCGGTACCCACTGCCCAGTTGCCGGGAAGCTCGACAAGGCCCAGCGCGAATACGCCACCGGCTAGCAGCATGTAACCCATCCAGTTGGTCAACAGGCCCAATGTGAGGATGCGTGTGATGGTGGGTGTATCCAGCCCCAGGCGGCTGTACAGCCGGTAGCGCAAGGCAACGCCCCCCACCCAGGTGGTGAAATTGAGGTTGAAGGCGTAGCAGACGAACGCCACTGGCAGCACCTGCCGCGCCGGAAGGTCATGGCCGGTATACGCCTTTGCCAGCAGATCGTAACTGGCGAAAATCAGGTAGCTGCATACCGCCATTGCAAGCCCGATGGCCAGCGTGCTCGGCTTATACGCAAGCAGGGATTGGCGCACCTCGTTCCAGTCCAGGTTGCGCGCGAGCGTGTACAGCAGCACCGGTATCAGGATCATGAACGCTAGGGTGAATAATCGCTTGCCCCACACCTGCCAGGATTTTTTCGCCATCACGTATTACCCTCATGAAGTTCGCCTTGGGCCTGAATTTCCGGTTGCAGCGACTTCAAGCGCTGACGATGCGCGGGGAACCAGCCGGCGATGCGCGGAAAGTGCCGGACGATGTGAAAACAAGCGAAGATCAAAGGCGCTCGCCACCAGTAGCCGCGTACCATACGTTCAAGGGTAACGGGCTTGCAGTGTTCCTGAGCCAGGCTGTGCAAATGCTCGTACAACGCCTGGTTGAAAGCCGGATCGCGGATGAACAAATTGGCTTCCAGGTTGAAGGACAGGCTCAAGGGGTCGAGATTGCTCGAGCCGACGGTAGCCCATTGGTCGTCGATCAGTGCCACCTTGCCGTGTAATGGACGCTGGCAATACTCACGAATGCTTACGCCACCTTGTAGCAGGTAGTTGTACAGCAGCCTGGAGAGGGCCCGGACCCAGCGCATGTCGGGCTGACCTTGTAGAATCAAGGTGACCTCAACGCCACGGCGCGCGGCATTGCGCAGCTCGCGCAACAGCCGGTAGCCTGGGAAGAAGTAAGCATTTGCCACGACCACGCGCTTCTGGGCCGAGCGTATGGCCTGCAGGTAGTGGGTTTCAATATCGGTGCTGCGCATACGATTATCGCGCTCTATCAGCACCGCCGTGCTTTGGCCGGTTGGTTGCGTCACTGGGCGCACGTCGCTTGGCGGCTCCAGCACCGGAGCCATCAGCCTGCGGCTGGCAGCATGAACCTGAGCCACCACGGGCCCTGTGACCTCCACGGCGTAGTCCTGCTTGGCCATGGGGCCGAAATCCCCCAGATGGTCGGCGCTGTAATTGATGCCACCGATAAAGGCCAGCTCGCCATCGATTACCACTATCTTGCGGTGCAGGCGATGAAAGAGGTTGGTGCGCATGCCCGCCAGCTTGGGTTGCGGGTCGAAGGCGTGGAAGCTCACGCCCGCCTCGGTCAACGCGGCAATGTAGGTGTCCGGGAGGTCCCCAGTACCGTAGCCATCTACCACGACTTCCACCCTGACTCCACGGCTAGCAGCGTCGATGAGCGCTTTCTGCAATTGCTGGCCAACCTTGTCATCAAAGATGATGAAAGTTTCCAGCAAGATCTCTTCCCGGGCCTGGGCCATTGCCTCGAACACGCGCGGGTAATATTGCTCACCATTGATTA
Organism: Pseudomonas sp. KCJK9000; assembly: GCF_046230725.1. NCBI lineage: Bacteria > Pseudomonadati > Pseudomonadota > Gammaproteobacteria > Pseudomonadales > Pseudomonadaceae > Pseudomonas > Pseudomonas sp. KCJK9000. The sequence goes on from NZ_JBJJLN010000007.1 coordinate 90,455, forward strand.
ACAGTTGGACGTGGTTACCGTCCACCCAAGGTCTGTTCACAGGTCGATCTCCGCAGCAAGAGGGGCATGGTCGGACAAATGCGACCAGGGATACATGGACAACACCTGAGCACTGGCCGGCATAGCGTTGCGCAGGTAAATGCGATCCAGGCGCAGCAGCGGCAGGCGCGCAGGAAAGCTGCGAGCCGGGCTGCCGAAATGTTCGCCAAAAGCTTCGACCAGATGCTGCGAGAGCACGGCATCAGCTTTAAGCCGCCAGTCATTGAAATCACCAGCGATGATCACCGGCGCTTGTGCCGGCAAGCTGTCCAGCCGCTCCAGCAGCAGCTTGATCTGGCTTTGCCGATGAGCCTCACGCAGGCCCAGGTGTACGCAGATGGCATGTACCTGCTCGTGGCCTGGCACCTGCAAGCAGCAGTGCAACAGCCCGCGCTGCTCGTTCCCTTGAATCGAAACGTCAAGGTTTTCGTAGTGAGTGATCGGGAATTTCGACAGCAGCGCATTGCCGTGATCCCCGTAGGGATAAACAGCGTTACGGCCATAGGCGAATTGCGGCCACATGCTGTCAGCGAGAAACTCGTACTGTGGGGCCTGGGGCCAGTCTGGATGGCGCTCGGCGTGTTGCTGGTGACTACCATGAACCTCTTGGAGAAACACCAGGTCAGCGTTGGTGGCGCGCACGGCCTCGCGCAACTCGGGCAGGATGAATCGGCGGTTGAATTGGGTGAAACCCTTGTGGACATTGATCGTCAGCACATTCAAACGGTGCACGGCGGTATCGCCGTCCAGAGCCGGGCTGGGTGATAACTGATTGTTGTTCAAAGCTGCACCTCAGGCGTCACACCCGGTTCGGTGATCAGGTCGTAATCGAGCTTGAGCTTTTCCAGCAAGCGACGGGCGTCAAAGGGCGCATGCACTTTCTGATCATTGTCGAAATAGCAGTAAATATCCCGCGAGGCCCGCTTGGGCGGAGCCCCCGCTACGATCAAATGCGCGTCGTCCGCTTGGCTGCCTCGCGCCCATGCCTGGATGCGTTGCTTCCAGCGTCGAAGTGCCCGTGCGGTATACCCGCTGCTGTAGAGTTCGATGTCCCCGTGCAAGCGCATGTAGATGAAGTCAGCCGTTACATCCTCGACATAAGGCCATTTGCCTGCGCTGTCAGCCACAACCAGGGCCACCCGGTGTTTGCGCAACAGCTTGATGAAACCTTCGCACAGAAAACTCTCGTGGCGGATTTCCACAGCATGGCGTAGCCGTGCGTTACCTTTGATTGCAGTTGCTGCAGGGTCCCTGTGGCGCTCTTCGCAGCCTAGGGCACACTGCCGGGCGGCTTTCCGGTCCTTGGGCAGCAACTGCAGAAAGTGGCTGAACCGTTGCTCGTCGAACTTCATGTTCGGCGGAAACTGCCAAAGAAACGGCCCCAGCTTGTCACCCAGTAGTAGCGGGCCAGACGCGAAGAAATTGGCCAGCGCCGTCTCTACCTGTTTTAGCCTGAGCACATGCGTGATGTAGCGAGGGCCCTTCACTGAAAACACAAAGCCATCGGGCGCTTGATCACGCCAATCTGTGTAGCGCTGCGCAGTCTGCAGGCTGTAGAACGAGCCGTTGATCTCGATGCTGTTGACCGCCCTTGAAGCAAATGCCAGTTCGCTATCCTGGCGCAGGCCCTTTGGATAGAAGTCCTTGCGCCAGGGGCCATAGCGCCATCCGGAAATACCGATGCGGATATCGCTCACGCTCATGTCCTCATAGCCTGATTCGTCGAGTACCGTTCAAATGGTGCGACCGACTCAGAGGGGCGAGGGTTCAGCGAAGGTGATCGAAAGACATGAGCATTGTGCAGAATTGAACTTTGGCGGTTTGGGCGATTCCACCGCACAGTGCAGTTGTCGCACCGCAACACCTTGGCGGGCGCTCAGGGGTAACCTCCCTACACTGGAGACAACCATGGCCAGACACATCATTCACTACACTGGGCCGATCAATTCATCCACCTGTGGCAACCTAATCAACACCTGCTCGCGCGCCATTGGGCAAGGTGCGCAGGTGCTGCAACTCAATATCGCCACCATGGGAGGGGAGTGTAGTTACGGCTTTACCCTCTACAATTTCCTGCGGTCGCTGCCAATCAGTGTGCACACCCACAACCTGGGCACCGTTGAGTCGATGGGCAACATCCTTTTCCTGGCCGGCGAACACCGTACGGCCTGCAGGCACAGCAAGTTCCTGTTTCACCCATTCCACTGGACGCTGCACGGCTCGGTAGATCACGCCCGAATGGCGGAATACGCCATGAGCCTTGACTATGACTTGCGTTTATACGCGCAAATTGTCGCCGAGCGCACTGAGGGCGCCAGCGAAATACTGGATGTGCCACGCTATCTGATGGCGGCTCCGCGGATCTTGGGGCCTGACGAGGCATTGGCAAGCGGTATGATCCACGCCATCGAAGAACTACCGATAGAAGCTCAGGCCACTCAGTGGAGTGTGCATGCCTGAGGCATTGCTTGTTCAGCGAATGGAGTCGGCGAGCGTCCGGTCGCAGGCCAGAAGTGATTTGATCAACGCCTTGATCTCGCCGTTGAGCGACGACATGCGCTCCGGATGCCCAAAACTGCACTCGGCGATTTCGTGATTAGCTGAAGGCTTTGGCGCTTGGGCGAAGTCTGCCTCGAACACATAGTGCATGCGCGCCTCGCCTTCGTAGCGCATTAAAAAGGTCAATGTATCGGCCTGCAGCCCCGTTTCTTCCTGTAATTCCCGTATCGCCGCCTGGGGTGGCGTCTCTCCGGCTTCAATTTTGCCGCCTGGCAATGTCCAAGGTGCTTTGGGCTTTCTAACCCAAAGCCATTTCTGCGACTGCTTGCCATGGCGACAAATGATGCTAACGCGGTGCTTGACTGGCTTCACTCAGCCTCCTGCGGCAATTCCCAACTTATGTGGGTTAGTCCGTGCAGAGGCAGTAAACGTTCTATTGCAACTGCAATTGCCTCAGTAGGTTACTGAGCCGCTGAGCGACTCGATAGCCTGGACCAACTCGTCATAACCGACGGGCTTGTTCAAGTGGCGATCGAAGCCCGATTGTCGCGACCTGTGCTGGTCAGCGCTCGCACCATAGCCGGTGAGGGCGATCGCGGGTGTGTGCTGCAGATGAGCAAGGCCACGCAGGGCCTTGATCAGCGCATGGCCGTCCATGCCAGGCATGCCGATGTCGGAGATAATCACGTCATACTGCGCGTTGGCGGCCGCTTCCAGCGCCTTCACCGGGTCGCTGTAGGCGATCACCTCGGCGCCCTCCATCTCCAGCAACTGCTGCATGACTTCAAGGACTTCTGGCGAATCCTCGACCAGCAACACCGTTACGCCTTGCAACCGCCCTTCGTTGACGGGCTCAGGCGTATCGATACGCTGTTGCGGGCCATAATCACACAATGGCAGGCGGACAATGAATGTACAGCCTTTGCCAAGCCCCGCTGAGGTTGCCTCGACGGTGCCGCCATGGGCCTCTGCAAGCTGGCGCACCAGGGACAAGCCAATACCGAGGCCTTCGCGACCATGCAAGGATGACTGCGGCGAGGCCTGGCTGAACAGGTCGAAAATATGCTCGAGGTCATCGCAGCTCAAACCCACGCCCTGATCGATCACCAGCAGACGCGCGTGACTGCCATGGCGCTCGAGTACAAGGCTGATTTCCTGGCCTGACGGGCTGAATTTCAGCGCATTGTTCAGCAGGTTCCAGATGATCTGCTCCAGGCGTGTAACATCGCCTTCAATCATCAGTGAGGAGTCGTCAGCAGGTAATTCGAGACGCACCGGGCAAGGGTGTTTTTCGTTCATGACCACTGCATGTATGCCTTGAACCACCGCGCCAAGGTCCACTGGCTCGGTTTTGAGCTTGAGCTTACCGGTGCGGATACGTGCGACATCGAGCAGGTCGTCGATAATGCGCGCCTGACTGGTGACGGCCTCACAAATGGTCGCAACGGCTTTGCTCGCAGCGCCCATATTCCTGATAGTAGGAAGCCGGCGCAGGATTTCGGCATTGAGCTGTATCAGGTTCAGCGGGTGTTTGAGCTCATGGGACATCACCGCGAAGAACTCGTCTTTCATGTGGCTGGAGCTTTGCGATTCAGCCAACTGCTTGCTAAGCCGTTCTTCACCCAGGCGCACGCGCTCTTCTGCGGCGTGGTTCTTGCTGATGTCGATGAAGGTAAGCACAGTGCCATCGATCTTCTGTTCGCTGGAGCGATAGGGCAGCAAACGGGCTAGATACCAATGGTTATCCTGGGCGCCGATCTCTCGCTCGATGGTGGTTTCGCCTTTTGCTACGGCGTGGGCGTCATCAGCCAGGGCGGGGTAGTCGAGGCGGTGGGTGATATCCAGTAGCGAGCGCCCGGTATCCACGGGCAGCATGTTGAAAAGATCGGTGGCTCGCGGCGTGAACCAGCGAATGTGCAGGTTGCGGTCGACGAACACCGTGGCGATGTCGGTAGAGGCAATCAGATTGCTCAAGTAGTCATTGACCTTATCGGTTTCTTCGACTTTGTTCTTGAGTTCGTAATTGACAGTCAGCAACTCTTCGTTGATCGACTGCAGTTCTTCTTTGCTGGTTTCCAGCTCTTCGCTGGCCGAACGCAACTCTTCGTTGATCGCCTGCATTTCTTCGTTGGAGGCGGTCAACTCCTCGCTCGATACTTCCGACTGCTCGATGGTTTCTTGCAGTTGCAGGCGGGTTCGCAGCAGTTCACGCTCCAGGTTGTGCAAAACCATGCTGTCGGTTTGGCGGATCACACCCGGCAACGGCAGCGTTGGGTCGGGCGTCCGCACCTCGAAAACCACCAGCAGGCATTCGCCTGCGCTGAACTCATCCTTGTAAGGCTGCACGGTAATTTCCACTTGCTGGCGTTCTTCACCTTCGCCAAGGTCGACAGGCCTTGAGGTAACGGCTTCTGTGCCTTGGCGGGCCTGAAACAACGTGGTGCGCAACGCCAGGCGCAGGCTCGGCAGTACCAGTGAAAGCAAATTGCGGCTCGGCTCGCCAGCGGCCAGTTGCAAGTAGCGCCCGATGCCTTCGCTCATATGCAGAATGTTGCCGTCGCCATCGATGATCAGGCTCGGCGGGGTGCGTCTGGCCAGTGCGCGGTGGTGCATCTCCGCGTACGACGGCTTGCGTTCAGGCTTGGCTTTGATTTGTTGCTCCTGAACCACACCTTTGAAATTCGTTCTGGGCAGCTGCCGGCTGCTGCTGCGAGTAGCCGCGCTGACGTCACGGGCGCGGAAAATGCGGTTGCGCTTGTCCACCGGGGTGAACAGATCGCCCACCACATCTGCTGATTCAGAAGTTCCAAGGAACAGGTAACCACCGCTGCGCAATGCGTAGTGGAACATTTGCAGGATGTCGTGCTGGATCTCGCGGTCCAGATAGATCAGCAAGTTGCGGCAGACGATCAAGTCGATCTGCGAGAAAGGTGGGTCGGATAACAGATTATGGCGGGCGAACAGTACCTTCTCGCGAACTTCCTTGCGTACGCGGTAGTGCTGATCCTCCTTGACGAAGAACTGCCGAAGACGAGTAGGGGGCACATCAGTGACGATAGCCTCGGGGTAGGAGGCTGCACGGGCGGTGCTGATCGCCCGCGCGTCAAGGTCGGTGGCGAACACCTGAACCTTGCTGTCACGCTTTTCCAGCGTCAGTTGCTCACACACAAGCATCGCCAGGCTATAGGCTTCTTCACCCGTGGAGCAGCCAGCCGACCACACACGAATTTCACGAGTGTCCCCGCGTTCGCTGACCAACTGCGGCAGTACATGCCGCTCCAGCGACTCGAATGCCTCACGATCGCGGAAGAAGTTGGTTACACCAATCAACATATCGCCCAGCAACGCCTCGGCTTCGCTGCTGTTCTGCTCCAAATAGCGCAGATAACCTTGCAGATCGGTCTGCCCGGTCACATGAAGACGGCGCTCGATACGCCTCAACACGGTGGCGCGTTTGTAATGCTGAAAGTCATGACCGGTGACATTGCGTAGCTGTAGCAGGATCTCGTCGAGCAGTGGTTCTGCGGCTCGAGGATCACCGGCCCGAGTACCTAGGGCAGGTGGCAGAGTATCGTCTTCGATCTCGGGCAGTTTCACCTGGCGAGCAGTACGCCACAGTTCCATCAGCTTTTGCGGCATTTCGGCGGCCGGCAAGACCAGGTCGACCAAGCCGGTTTCGATCGCTGCCCTAGGCATGCTGTCGTATTGCGCGTCATCAGGGGTTTGCACCAGGGTCACACCGCCCTGTTCCTTGATCCTGGAAAGCCCCACAGCACCATCGGCGCCTGTGCCTGACAAAACTACGCAGAACGCGTGATCTTTGTGAACATCGGCCAAATCACGGAAGAACAGGTCAATGGCAACGTGGTCGCCACGCCGACGGTTGGCAGGGGTGACCCGCAGGTAGCCGTCGTTGGTGGAAAGGCGGTTGGCCGGCGAAATCACATAGACGTGGTTGCGTTCGATCGGCACCGGTTCGGTGACTTGGCGCACCGGCATCGGGGTCGTTTCCTGGATGATCCGATCTGCCACGCTCTGATGGTCGGGCGATAAATGCAGCACGACCACGAACGCCATACCGCAATCGCCTGGCATCTGCTGGAAGAAGGTGCGAATGGCCTCCAGGCCACCCGCCGAGGCGCCAATCCCGACCACCGGAAAGTCCAAGTGGCTGGGGCTCAAGGCAGGGTTTTGCGGCGATGCGGGTTGATCAGTCATGGAAATGCCTTGTGCGCACCAAAAATTTGGCCCGAGGACATGGCTGCGGGCGCCTGGGTCCATTATATGCCGGCCCTCGGCAGGGCCGCGAGGCGCCAGGGCACAGGTAACCCAAGAGTCCTAGCTGGGCACCAGGGAGCATATAGAAGCTGGACGTTTGGCACACGGTCCTTTTTGAGACGAACGTTTGGCACCTTCGGTCAGCTAACCGCAATCGGATCGAGCAGTTCCGTTATGAGCTCGTTCGGACGTAGGGTAGGCCTGTGATCATAGGAGCCGCATAGGTGACACCGGTCATCAGGGCCCCGCACTGCGCTCATCAACGGTTCCCGTTGAAGTACCCGATAATTTTTTTGAATCTTTCTCCAGTGCTATCACTCAATGCATTTGTCATCCATGGAGAAGAGGAGGGCTGCGCAATGCCGAGTCCCCAGCTGTACATTATCGATTACCTGCTGCACGGCGAACCCCGTAGCTTCATCATCCGGCTCGAGAAAATCGATAACGCCGAGGCTTGGCACTGGGCAAGTTGCGATGCAGGCATCGGGATCATTCCAAAGTTTGGTCGGGAGAAAATTAGAAAGGTAAGCCGACCTATGGCGGAGCGGTACGGAATAACCGACGTAAGTTGGCGACTATCCGGTAGCAAGCCCAGCCAGGCGATCGGCGATACGAGTGTAACCGGTTAAGCTTTCACGCACCCGATTCGGGGTCGCTGGCAGGTTCCCCGGGCCTGTTACGCGCGTCGTCTTCCGGGTGTTGGTCAGCCTTTGAGTCATCAGTCCGATCTTCATTATTGGCAGGATCCAGGTCTGGCCAGTCATCCTGGACGTTGCCGCCTCCTATTCGCATTGTCATGTTCATACCGTGCCCTCGCTCTTTTTAACAGCCCCCCATGGGCGTTGCTTGTAGGGGGTGAGGGTAAGACGATTATTTCACCCCGTATCAGGTGAGAGTTTCGAAAGCTAAACTTGATCATTTACACGGACATGAGCTCCGACCGGCGGTATGTAAAGCCTTAGCTGAGCAAACGTTGTCACCTCAGATTTTGAATGATGCCTGCTCATAGCCAGAGTTCACGGCGAAGGACGAGGGGCTGCAAATAGAGCAATCCTATAACTAAACCAGATAGTCATTTAGTCGAGTTATAACCTGACGTCGAACCCAAACGAGCAGTGGAAAAGAGTCCTCAAGGCATTGATACACCAGGCTCTGCGCAATGCTTGCAGACCTTTCTCAATGACGGCCAGGCTTCGCGGACTTGCTTTCGTGGCAGCGGCGTAGGGTGTTCGGTAAAGTCAGAACTAGCAATTCGGATTGATGTCATAATGATGTACAGGGACATCGGCGCGCATCCTCGAGCCAGCCCTTCAGGACATCAGTCCAATGCTAAGCCACGACGATTTTCGGTACACCGCTCATAGGCACCTCCTTGAATTGGATGCTTCAAATTCCAGGCTCAGGCACCTAGTTTCTCGGGGTGAAATCAACGGTGTCCTCTGGGACGATGCTGTAAAATGGCATCAACACTCGTATGACGCCTGGGCCGTCTTTATAGGCGAAAATCATCAGCGTTTGTTGCCATCCTGATCTGCGATCGTGGAGAGATCTTCGATTTTCAGCGGTTTCCACGTGACACCATTCTTCCTCCTCTTGAGGCCAACTGTGCTTCCACAGGCTCCGGCTGGTGTCAGTGCGAGATTCCCTCCCTATGTATTCACTGGAAATCATAGCGTTGTTGCCGAACCGCCCGCCCAAACCCCATCAAAAGCTGACTAGCCGCTCAAGAAAAAGTGGCCTGTGTCGATAAATGCTGATTCAGCATGTGTGGAGCCTTAAATTGTTCAACCGCAAACTCAAAAAAACGCTGCAGGAGCAGGGCGCGGAGCTGAATCTGCTACGTCAGCAGGTCGAGCAAATGGACAGAGGGATGCTTTCTATAAGACTTGATTCTCAGTTCCGGATCTGTGCAGTCAATCGAAGTTTCTTGGAGACCCTGGGGTACTCAAGCGACCATCTACATGGCCGTCCACTTTCGGAGATCGTTCCGCCCTACGTCAAAAATCTCCCTTGCTTCCACGCCTTCAATCAAGCTGTGGCGCGATTCGAACCCGTCAATGACGAATATCGCTACCTCCGGGCTGACGGTACTCTTGCATGGTTGAAAATCTACTGGCTTCCTATTCGAAACCAAGAGGGGAGCTTGGCACATGTACAGGGCTACGGCAGTGAGATCACTCGCACCGTTGAGCAGAGCAAGGAGAACCAGGCTCTGATCCAAGCGCTGGTGAGGTCAACCGCTGTCATTGAATTTAAATTGGATGGCACCGTGATCACGGCGAACAAACAGTTCCTCGATGCCATGGGCTACTCATTGGGCCAGATCGTCGGCAAGCATCATCGCTTGTTTTGTTCGGCACAAGAAGCGGCATCCGATGAGTACGTAAATTTCTGGAAGACACTTAACCGTGGAGAGTACGTCGCGAATCGCTTCAAGCGAATCGACGGGCGTGGCAACGATATTTGGCTGGAGGCAACCTACAACCCTGTGCATGACACCGAGGGCAAGCTAGCCAAGGTCGTGAAATTTGCGAGTGTGGTTACCGACCAGGTAGCTAGAGAACAAGAGGTTAAAGCTGCTGCCGGCGTTGCTTTTGATGTCTCGCAACGAACGGATTCAAGTGCCGAGCACGGCGCTGTCGTGGTAACGCGAACGGTAGCCACGATGCGAAGTATCGCTGAGCAAATGAAGCTCGCAACCGACAGCATCGAGGCGCTCGGTAAGCAATCTGCGTTGATCAGTTCAATCGTTCAAACCATTGGCGGTATTGCATCGCAGACCAACCTTCTTGCCTTGAATGCGGCGATTGAAGCGGCACGTGCCGGAGAGCAGGGGCGGGGCTTTGCTGTGGTTGCTGATGAAGTCCGAAAGCTCGCAGGCCACACCAGCTCGGCGACCGAAGAGATTGTGAACGTCGTTCAGCAAAACCAGGAGCTCGCTGATGAGGCCGTTGCCCAGATGTTCAGCAGTCATGCGAAAGCTGAAGAGGGCTTGATACTCGCCAACGAGGCGGGCACGGTTATCCTTGAAATTCAAAATGGAGCAAAGCAGGTAGTGGAAGCTGTTGGGCGCTTCGCTAACGAGGTGAAGTAGACGCGCGTCCATCGACGGTCACTACCGATGTGCTTCGGTCACGGACTGGCCAACGCAAAAGGCACGCTCTTTGTGGTGTCTTTGCTTTGGACAGTCATGTAGCTGCCCATGGTGTATTCCTCAATCACTCCGTTTCTAGACGAAACCTCCAATTTTGGCTTGCGCTAGCTGGCTTTCGCAGCGCCTCAAAAGCGATGCAACCATCGCACCCTCGTATAAACCAGTACGTCCCGATCTCGACTGTCATCTGATGACTCAGGTCGCCTACCGCAATCTGTAAAAGGCGCAGAACCCGCCAGCCTCAGGCGGATGCAAGCTGATGAGGTGATCCGTCATCACGGCCATTGCTAATTTCACGGGTTCCGCTAACTTATACAACAGCTGTACAAAATTGAGATATTGTACATGTATTCCCGATGGCCTCTGACCCTTTATTTCGACGGTTCCTATCCATGGTGTGCCAGGGGGGCGGCCTTCCTGCGCAGGTATTCGACTGCAGCAAAGCTCATCCTGATCGATATCCATGGCGATGACTTCGATCCAATACCTCAGGGCCTGTCGATTGAACAATTGAGATCGTGCTTGCACGCCAGGTTTGCAAACGATCGTTGAGTAACAGGCTTGGACGCTAGCCTTTGGCGCTGGCGTGCTGCCGGTGTTGGGATGTGGCCAGCTCCACTGGCTTGACGTCCGCTACGTCCTTTGCTTTCAGTTCTGTACAGGGTGTTCTGTCGTTTGAGACCAAGTTCAGCCTGGTTACCCCATCCCGAGGGTATGGCAACGTTGCAAAGGTGAGGAATCCAAATGTCACATCCGCTGGCCGAGCATTATCGTGAAATCCTTGTTGGGGTTGGTGAAAACCCGCAACGAGAAGGGCTCTTGGACACACCTCAGCGTGCTGCCAAAGCCATGCAATATCTATGCAATGGCTATACCCAGAGCCTAGCTGAGATAGTCAATGGCGCTTTGTTCGAAAGTCAGAGTGATGAGATGGTGGTGGTTCGCGATATTGAGTTGTACTCATTGTGCGAGCATCACATGTTGCCGTTTATTGGGAAAGCGCATGTCGCCTATCTGCCAACAGGACGAGTATTAGGGCTTTCCAAAGTGGCGCGTTTAGTTGATATGTTTGCTCGCCGTTTGCAGATTCAAGAGAATTTGACTAGACAGATTGCGTGTGCCATGCAGGAAGTGACTGATGCGGCAGGTGTTGGCGTCGTTATCGAGGCCAAGCACATGTGCATGATGATGCGAGGTGTAGAAAAGCAGAACTCAGTGATGATTTCATCGGTAATGCTGGGGGAGTTCCGAGACTCTCCGACTACCCGGCACGAATTCCTCAACCTTATAGGGCGACACACCTGAAATATGATCCCTAGCCGCATAGGAAGGGCTCGCCCATGCGTGCAGTTTTCAATACGTTATCTCCAAGTCGTTTTAAAGTCTTGGGAAATAGTGGCTTGCTGCCGTTTGTTGAGGCGGTACCACCCAGACTTGGTCAGCCCTGTGCGTGACGGCATTCAGGGCTTTCCCTTGCCAAAAGCGCTTGCTAACTAATCGGTCTAGCGCTTGGCGAGTTTTGCAGCCCATCAATGAGTGACCTTTGATGTGTAAGTCGGCAGCTCGGGATGAGCTAATGCCGAGCCTGCTGGAGAAATAATTAGTAAAATTTTTCCTCTTGCAAGGTTGTTTGATTGGATAAAATCTTAATGTGTGACGCCGGGCCCCTCTGACGGTTAGTAGCTGCCATGTCGGAGTCATAGTTGTTAAACTACGACTATATAGGAGGGGCTCATGACTGCCCTAAATGCGTATCTCTCTCAGGATGTCCTGGGCACTGATCTGTGGCTCTGGCTTTCCTTTTTTGCTGTGGTATTAACTCTGCTAGCGCTTGACTTAGGGGTTCTCCATCGAGGGAATCGAGAGATTGGCGTCAAAGAGAGCTTGCTGCTATCAGCTGGCTATATCAGCATGGGCCTACTGTTCGCTGTTTGGGTCTACTTCCAGAAAGGCAGCGACGCCAGTATGGACTATGTGACTGGCTTCCTGATTGAGAAGTCCCTGTCGATGGATAACGTATTCGTTATCGCATTAATATTTAGCTTCCTGGCCATCCCTAGAGAGTTTCAGCATAGAGTGCTGTTCTGGGGGATTATGGGAGTCATCGTCTTGAGGGCCATTATGATAGGCTTGGGGGCCGCGCTCATTGCGCAGTTCAGCTGGATACTTTACTTATTCGGAGCTTTCTTGGTTTTCACGGGGATAAAGATGCTATTCGCTCGTGTGGATCATGCGCCTGATCTGGAAAATAACCGGTTCGTCAAGTATCTCCGTAGTCATTTGCCCGTAACCAAGGAATTGCATGGTCAGAATTTCCTGGTGCGGCTGCCCAATGACTCAGGTACAAAGGTATTATGGGTAACACCGCTATTTCTTGCTTTGATTCTTATTGAGTGTGCTGACTTGGTCTTCGCTGTTGATAGCGTTCCCGCGATTTTTGCTATCACTCAGGATCCCTTCATTGTCTATACCTCTAACATTTTTGCCATACTAGGATTGCGGGCGCTGTATTTTGCGCTGGCTGCAATGATAAGCCGCTTCGCTTATCTTAAGTATGCCTTGGCCTTGGTGCTTGTCTTCATAGGTACGAAGATTTTCCTTCACGATATCGTGGGCAAGGTACCTGCAGAGATTTCTCTGAGCGTTACAGTTGGCCTTCTGATTGGCGGTGTGTTGCTGTCTCTTTGGAAAACTAGAAAGCTCGGCAAGCTTTAACCCGCTACCTGGGCTCACGGTTACGGCGAGAAAAAAACCAGATTCTTAAAACTCAGAGTACCGATCCAGTTCTATAGCTGTGGCTTAGGGATTCCGATGTTCCATCTTTTTTCTGGTAATCCCTTGCGAAAGATTGAGTCTCATCCGCAAGGGAGGTTGCTCTAGATTTTGCTGCTACATGACTTTCTCGAATTTATCGATGGTCGGTTGCTCGGCTAGCATACTTGCAGCTTTCAAGGAGAAATTAAGGTAGTGCGGCTGTAGCGTGTGCTCATCCAAAGATTTCGGACTTTTCCAGATCTCATAAATCAAGAAGTCGGTAGGTACATCCTCTAATCGATGGAGGGTGTACTGGATACATCCCTCTTCTTTTTGAGATGCCTCGACCAAGCTGCGGAGCTCGGTTAACAGTTCTCGTTCTAGACCTTCTTCCGCTTTCAATCTTGCGATAATCACAATGGGTAAATTGTTAGGCATATAATCTCGCTCCAAGGGGGAACCCGGTTTACCGAGTGATGACGATTTTACCTATAGCCTCTCCGGACTCCAGGCGGGCATGAGCTGCTTTCACACCTTCAGCTGTGAATGGATGTCGTTCGTCGATAAGGGGCTTGACTAAGCCGCGATCCACTAGACTGCTTAGCTTCGTGAGAATCTTGCCGTGATGAATACGGTCAAGATCATGGATGATTGATACAGCCATGAAGACTAAGTCCAGCCGTAGTGCCTTGAAATGCATATCTGTGAGGTCGTAGGTGTCGTAGCCGATGATGGATATGACATGACCCTTGAGCTTGGCAGCCTTCAGCGAGTTCGTGAGCACGGCGCCGCCGAGCGTATCGAACACTGTGTGAAAGCCAGAGCCGTTGGTAATACGGCTGGTGTATTCTTCTGGCGACTCTTCCCGATAGAAGGCCACCTCGTCGGCACCCAGTGATCGGGCAATCTCTGCTTTCTGTACAGTCGAAACCGTAGTGGTAACACGGGCTCCCATCAGTTTAGCCAACTGAATGCCGATGTGGCCGACGCCACCCGTTCCGCCATGAACCAAAACTGCATCATCCGGCTGGATGGAGGCTCGATCAATCAAAGCCTCCCAGGCAGTGATTGCCACGAGCGGAAGACTCGCAGCATCAGCAAAATCCAGTGAGGCGGGTTTGAAAGCGATCAATCTTGCGTCAGCTTCAACTTGCTCCGCCAAGGCCCCAGGAATACCCACGATTCCTCCGACGCATCCATAAACCTCATCACCTACCTGGAATTGGTTAACGCCTTCACCCACGGAGCTGATGATGCCGGCGACGTCCATATGAAGGATAGCTGGAAAGGTGAGACCTACGGTGCCTTCGCTCCCGCTGCGAATCTTGGTATCAATTGGGTTAACACTGGTGGCCATAACATCAATGACGACGTGGCCTGGTCGTGCTGAAGGGGAAGGTGTTTCGATTTCTTCAAATACATCCGACTGGCCGTGCTGGTTTATCACGATTGCTTGCATTGATTGTCGCTCCGCTTGAAAACTCAAAATCTATCAGCGATGCAAATTCGTGAATATGCTATTCTTGTTGCTTCATTCGGTCTTAAAAGTTGTTAATTTTCATGCTCGATTCCCTCGATGAGCTCCGTTTGTTTCTTGCCGTTTATGAGGAGGGAACCATACGTGCGGCGGCGCAGCGGCTGGGTCTCACAGCAGCGGGAGGGAGCAAGAAATTGCTTGCCCTTGAGCATCGGCTAGGGCGAAGGCTTTTCAACAGAACGACTCGGAAATTAAGTCCAACCGCTGATGCCGAAAAGCTCCAACGGTTTGCTAGGCAGATACTAGATGGCGTCATGGAGGTGGAGCGGACTTTTTCTGAAGCGCAGGACGTCTCAGGATCTTTACGTATCACAGCTTCTGCCACGTTCGCACAGGGCTACCTGGCTCGAGTGCTGAGCAGCTTTCTGATTGCCTATCCAAAGGTTGTAGTAGATCTTCACCCTACTGACCAGATCGTCGATGTCGTTGCAAAAGGTTTTGATCTGGCCATCCGCCATGGTGTGTTGGCGGACTCTTCCATGATTGCACAGCGTATCAGCGATTCACGGCGAGTGATTTGTGGTGCTCCCGGATATTGGGACAAGGTCGGGGTACCCCGGTTGCCCAGAGACCTTTCGAATCTGGATGGTCTCATTGTAGGGAAAGAAGCTAATTGGTCACTGTCCAAAGGTGGAAGCCAACAATCGATCAAGATCAAGCGCCGATTCGAATCGAGCCAGGCGGAGGTCGTCAGGCAGATGGCGTTGGATGGCCATGGCATCGCGCTCTTGGCAGACTGGCATGTCAAACCCGACCTTGTATCAGGCAGGTTGGTCGAGGCGTTGCCCGACTGGAATGTGGAACCGAATGTAGGCGTCTATGCCGTGTACCCGTCCAAGGAGAATATGGCCCCACCTGTGCGAGCATTCATCGAGCATTTAAAAGAATGGGCCACGATGCATCCGATTGAGGCCGAGGTAATATGAGTTTGAGGGGGCACGAGAGTCAACGACCTCACCCCAGCAGTGTCTTGGGATAATTACTGCATGGTAAAGCCTGCACATGCTGCCATGCTGCATGTCGACGCAGAGATGGAGACTCTACGTCGGCGATTAATTTTTGACAGCGCTTCATCAGTCACACCGCTGAAAAAACCTCCCGCTGGCGAATCTAGCACATGGTCTAGCTCAGGCAGCTCGGTGAGCAGCCGATTAAAAACCTCATTCTTCTGCTGGAGTCGAAAGGAGTTCGGGTCTACTCACTAGCCATCGACACCAAGGAAGTTGACGCATTCTCTATGTGGAGCGGGAGCGCCCGTTCATGTTCCTCAACACGTATAAGTCAGCGGAACGATGCCGGTTGATGCGGCGCATGAATTGGGCCATCTGGTTAGGCACAAACACGCCCATCCTCAGGGCCCAGATTTGGAGCGCGAGGCGAACGCTTTCGCGTCGGCATTTCTGATGCCGCGCGCAAGCGTACTGGCAAGTGCACCGCGCTCGATCACCTTGAACAGCTTGATCAAATTCAAGCGGGTATGGGCCGTCTCGGTTGCCGCATTGAACCATCGCTTGCACAGCCTGGGCCTCAGCTCGGATTGGACCTATCGAACCTTATGCATTCAGATTGCCCAGCAAGGCTACCGCACCAAGGAGCCGCAGCCGATGCAACATGAGCGCTCGGAGGTTTTGGAAAAGATTTTCGCGGCGTTACGGGCCGAAGGGCTGAGCAAATCGGCGGTGGCCGCGCAGCTGGCCATTCCGCCTGAGGAGATCAACGAGTTGACCTTTGACCTGATGCTGAATGTCTTGAAGGGGCAGGGTGGGGATGCCGACAGCTCGCGCCCAACTTCCGCGGCCCACTCGCGTCTAGTCAAAGGGTAGGCGCTCCGGTCGCTAGGGAAGTATGCGTCAACCTGTGGAGGAGTATGCCCTCTGGGTCGAATACCCCGGCAGCAGTCGCTGCCGCTGGGTGTCCAGCCTATACGAGAAGCTAAGGCCCCGTTCGGCAAATATAAGCGGCTGGGATATCTCGATCAGGTTGAGGTCAGGGTCGCGAATGCACAGAAAGGATCGGCCCGAGCGCCAGGCGGCCGGCACCGAAGGTTTTCGAATTGCATGCACGGTACGCGGGTGTAGAAGTCCGTGCAGGCTCGCACGTCGCAGGTGGTGATTACGAAATGGTGTAGGTGATCGATCACAGGCAAACTCAGCGCAGGAGGACTGACGAAATGCATTCCGGCCCGGACAATGTTAGAGCAATGAGTTGACGCGCACGCCTTATAACTATACTAAATGAATATTTAGTTGAGCTATCACTTAATTTTATAACGGAGTATGCGTGATTTACCAAGGGAAGGCCGATTTAACGTTTCATGCCACCGGCGTTAAGCCTCCGTCTGCACTGTCGCTTGGCGATCATCCTGTTGCGATTGAACGTTCTCTTCATCGCTTCCGGATCACTATCGCCATGCCCTTGACCAACGACTCTTTCACGCACGTGGATGCCTTTTATGGTGGACAAAATCATCGTTACCTCATCGACGGATCAAGCCACTTGGGTAGTCAGTACTCGTTCGTTTGCACCCCCATTTATGAGGCTGATTTGCCTAGTTTTCAGGTTGTGAGGGAGGCTCGTGATTTCCTCAATGCTGCTTTGTTGCTTGAGAAAGAGGGTCTGCGCGGAAACACTGATTTGTTACTGCCTGCGGCCATGAATGCTGGCTTGGCATCAGAGCAATACTTGAAGTCTTTCCTGGTCGAGACCGACCCTGATTGTCCCAGCTTTGTTCGTCTCAGCAAGCACGTTAGGGGCGACAAGCACGACCTGATGAAGCTGTACGAGCAAATCCCGTCGGTGTTGAAACAACAGCTGCATGCCGTTTCTGAAAGCATCGAACCTGGTTTTCCTCTCGAGTCCAGGATTCAGGCTTGTTCAGTGCTTTTCACTAAAGCTCGCTACGGCTATGAGGCTGACTCTCTTAAGGTGTTGCGATCTGAAGTTTTTGAGCTAGCACCGCATCTGGACAAGGTCCTGACCGAGATGACCCGTGTTGTTTCCGCTCAAGATCTGGCGAACGGCTGAGGTCCAAGGCAATGGTAGGTGTTGCTAGTAGCAACACCCGGTGCCGGCCGAGCGGGTCGTTTTTTCGCGTCCGCGAAAATCGCACTGCGATCTGGCTTCCAATCTGGCCAAACCATGCCCCGGCAGTCCCATAAGAAGGTACGCATAATGCATATTATGTTAAATTATGGGCCATGTTATAAATATTCATGAGCTACCTAGGCTGCTGATTCGACGAACCCGTTCCTGGCAGCCACTCTTTCAACGGGCCATGTCCTCCGATGAAGCTGATTCAGTGCCGTTTCTCTTTAGGGTCAGCGTGCACAGCTGCTCGTGCAAGCTGGTAACGCCGCACCATAGCCGTCAAAACTCTGCGAGCTGAACCCCCTGGCCTTATATGTTGGAACAAGCGGTAACCATATGCAGACTTCGAGGTTTTACACCAATGTCGACTGTTCTCAATCTGCTGCCACCCGCCTGGCATCCCTGCGCACCGCTTGAGGTGGCACGCCATACCCACGGATGAACACCTCTCGCATATGCCGACGATCTCTGAAGCCGGCTTCCTTCGCCACCACCTCCAGGCTGTGTCGGCTCTGCTCAATCATCAAACGCGCGGCTTCAAGACGCAGGCTCTCGACGGCTTTGGCCGGTGATTGCCCTGTTTCAGCAGTGAACACGCGGGTGAATTGCCGAGGACTCAAATGGACCGCTTCGGCCAGCTCTTCCACACTCAGCGCGCGGCTGAGGTTTTTACGCGCATAGTCCAATGCGCTTTGAATACGATCCGACCTGGGAGAAAGGGTCAGCAATTCAGAGTGCTGGGATTGACCACCGGAGCGACGCTGATGCATTACCAGCTTTCGAGCGACTGACCTGGCAATCTCGGTTCCCAGATCCTTTTCTACCATGCCTAACGCCATATCAAGAGCCGCGGTCATTCCTGCGGACGTCCAGATCTGCCCATCGACGATGAAGATCCGATCTTCTTCGACTTCAACTTTCGGATGCAGCTCTCGCAGCTTCTTTGCAAAGGCCCAGTGCGTCGTGGCTCGTCGGTTATCCAATACACCCGCCTGAGCCAGGATGAAGCAGCCGGTACACAGCCCAGCGGTACGCCGAGCGCCGTCGACAAAGCCCCTGACACTGGCCAGTACTTCCTCGCTCGGCGGTGTCAGCGGGGTCAACGTGCCCGTGATCATCCACGAGTCGGCCAGGCTGGGTGCCCCTAAAGGGAGCGTGTCCATGTACATGCCCAGAGAAGAGCGTACCGTGCCGCCCTCGATGGAAAAATTCTGGATCTTGTAAAACGCTTCGCCCGCGACGATGTTCGCAAACTCGAACACGGCCTGCGTTGCCAGCGACATGACCTGGAACCCTTCGGTAATCAGATAGCCGACTCGGTGCACGATCGAAGCTCCCCTATTTGATGTCCTAAAACGCTACTTTATGCGTCGTTTGAGACGAACACTTTATTCTGCATCATGGCTCCATCTACCCACAACGGAGCACGATCATGACCCAGCCATTCAAAGGCACCGCCCTTATCACCGGGGCCTCCACTGGCATCGGTTCCATCTATGCGCAGCGCCTGGCGCAGCGCGGTTACGACTTGGTGCTGGTCGCCCGGAACCGGGATCGCCTCAACGCACTGGCAAGCCGGCTCACGACTGAAACCGGCCAGAGTGTGGAGGTTTTTCCAGCAGACCTGGCCAATTCGGTTGACTTGGCCGAGGTAGAACGCAAGCTACGCGAGGACGCCAGCATCAGCTTGCTGGTGAACAATGCAGGTATCGGCACCCACACCAGCCTGCTGGAAAGTGACGTAGAGCGCATGGCCGAAATGATCACCCTCAACGTTACTGCCCTCACCCGCCTTACCTATGCAGCCGTTCCAGGATTCGTGACTCGCAAGCAAGGAGCGGTAATCAACATCTCGTCAATCGTAAGTCTGGCCCCAGAGTTGCTCAATGGCGTGTACGGCGGCAGCAAGGCCTATGTCACCGCTTTTACTCAGGCTCTGCACAAAGAGCTGGCGGATAAGGGCATTCAGGTTCAAGCGGTGCTGCCCGGTGCAACTGCGACCGACTTCTGGCAGATAGGCGGCTTGCCCGTCGAGAACCTTGACCCAGGTATCGTGATGTCGGCTCAGGATCTGGTGGAAGGTGCGCTGCAGGACTTCGACAACTCAGTGCTTATCTCCATCCCCTCGCTGCACGATCTGCAGTCACTCGAACGCTACGAAACCAGCCGGCAGGCTTTGTTCAGCCAGCTTTCCAGCAATCAGCTCGCTGCGCGTTACAAGCCCAATTGACCACATGGTGGATAGGGTCGTGCCGCTGCGTGCCAAGCAAAGGGCGAACGAGCACGACCTCATTCACCCGTTCAACCTGTCGCTGGTTGTAACACCCTTCCCCATTTATGAACCCGGTATATCGAGAAACAGACGAAAGGCTGTCTTGGATGACGCCAAGAGAATCGATGACGCTTCGTAGTGCACATTTGCTAGACTCGCAACCTTTTGTTCGCGTGCGCTGCCGCGTCAAAGAGCCCTCAATGCAATAGGATGTGGCACCGTGTCGACCGATCAGAATCTGATACTCAAAGCCCCGGCCCCCTCGGGCGAACAGGCTGATAAACCCCACGCCAATCCAGACACGGTCAAATCCGCCCGGCAGCCAACGTCTTACCGCGCGGATATCGACGGGCTGCGCGGCGTCGCTGTGTTGCTCGTGCTGATTTATCACGGTGGCCTGTCCCTGTTCCCGTCCGGGTTCATCGGCGTCGACATTTTCTTTGTGATCTCCGGGTATCTCACCACAACAATCATCCGCAACGCGGCAAGCCGGGGTGAATTCAGCCTCAAGCAGTTCTACGTCAGACGCTTATGGCGGCTGCAGCCGGCCATATTGACGCTTTTGATCGTCACCCTCGGCGTCGCCAGCCTGCTATACCTGCCCAAGGACTTTGTCGACTTTCTAAAAAGCGAGAAGTACACCAGCCTGCTGCTGTCCAACCAATTCTTCTCGAAAGCCACCGACGGTTATGCCACCCCAGAAGCGGCCACCCTACCCTTGCTGCACACCTGGTCGCTGGCGGTGGAATGGCAGTGGTACATCGTGCTGCCGCTCGGGCTGATGGCCCTAACGCGTTATCTGGCGCCGCACCGATTGAAGATCGCGGTCGTGATACTCACCATCAGCTCGATCGCCATGGCCTTGTTGATCGCCAAGGCCACGCCCGACAAAAGCTATTACGCGTTCCTGGCGCGCATTTTCGAGCTGCTGATCGGCTCATGCGCCGCGGTGTTCGCCAACGACCGGCAACGGCTCAGCCGCTTCAGCGCGTCGGCCCTTGGCCTGCTAGCGTTGGGCGTAGTCATCTACGCCGCCACCCGATCCATACCGACGACAGCTTACCCAGGCATCTACGCCATCGTGATCTGCGTGGCGACAGCGCTTTTGGTCTGTGCGCAGGTTGGCCAAAGCGGCATCAGCTCCAAGTTGTTGAGCTGGCCTGCGTTGGTGTTCGTCGGGACCATTTCGTACTCGTTGTACTTATGGCATTGGCCAGTGATCGCGATCATCACCTACCTGGGCTTGGAAAAGACCCCGGCGGTGCTCGCCGGCTACTTCAGCGCATCGCTCGCATTAGGTATCGCCTCCTATTACCTGATCGAAAAACCGTTACGCCGGGTACGCCTCGGGTTTGGCAAGACTCTAATCCTACTGCTCGTCATCCCTGCCATTGCGTTCTCAGCGCTGCACTCGGCAGGCGACCGCGCCGATGGGTGGATAGCGCGTTTTGGCAGCGCTGCGACGGACATCCTGCCGCGCCTCAAGGCAAGTGAAATCCCCCAGCGCGAACCTTGCCTGGGCGGCGCTACCGACGGCTCCGACAGCAGTTGTGTACTGGGCCTGCCAGGTGCCGGCAAGCGCGCGCTGCTGATGGGCGACTCTTATTCCAACCATTTCTGGGGCTTGGTGGACACGCTCAGCAAGGACGCCGGCATCTCCGTCACCGCTCAAGGTTACCCAGGCTGCCTGGCCCTGCCCGATGTCTATCTCTATGACTGGTGGAAATACAAGCATGCGCTTTACAAGAAATGCCACGCGGCTGCGACCGCTTACCACCAGCAGATTGCTCAAAACCACTATGACTACGTGATTATCGGCCTGACGTGGGACACATATGCCGACAGCAGCGCGGTGGTGTGGTCGATTGACGATCCGCGCTCTGAGGCCCTCTCGCGCGAACGGATGAAGGCCGCTTTGCTCAAGAGCCTGGAAATCATCGCGCAGTCCGGCGCCACGCCCGTGCTACTCAAGAGCAATATCGTCATGCCCGAAGGCGCCAATGATTGCCTGTACCGCACGATCAAGCTCAGAAGTACGATCGAGGAACAACACTGCGCCACCAGCGTTGCGCAACCTGAAGAAAACCCATGGCTTGCGCAACTGTTCATGGACGCCAAACAAGCACACCCGAACTTGCTGGTAATTGACCCCAAGGATGTTCAATGCACAGATGGCCAGTGCAAGCTGTTGATCGATGGCCTGCCGATCTATCGAGACATTGGCCACATCACCGATTTCGCCTCCAAGGCGATGGGCAGGCTGTACTTGCAGGCAAAAGGCAATCCCTTCAAAAGCGCGTCGATAAGCGATTGAGGATCGAGCTGGTCTTCGGGCTGCTGAGTCATGCACGCAGCCCGTCAGATCATCACGCGTCCAATCAGCGTAGTGGCCGCTGCCCTATACCGTAATGTCATCCCAGTAGGGCGGCGACCCTATGGCATCGAGCAAGAACTGCGACACGGCTCTGACTTTCTTCGAACGAAGTCGGTTTTCAGGTGAAATCAGATGAATCTGGCTCGTCACCGGCTCAATAGAGCCGGTCCACTCAGGCAGCAATTGCACCAAGTGCCCTTCCCCGAAGTACGCTTTGCTGAATAACCACGTCGGAAATAACACGATGCCCATTCCACCGAGTGCAGCCTCGACGAGCGCCTCAGCATTATTGCTGCGCAGGGGGCCTTGCACATCGATCACCTCAAGCTGGTGATCGGGCTGTCGTCTGAAGTGCCAGCGCTGCATCCCTGCCTGCCCTTTGTATACCAGGCAGCTGTGGGCTCTCAGCTCTTGCGGAGTGTGAGGCGCGCCGTGCTTGGCAAGATACGCTGCACTTGCACACAGCACGTAGCGCTGATCGCAAATTTTGCGGCCTATGAGTGCCGAGTTCTCCAGATGCCCGACCCTGATGGTGATATCGACACCCTCCAGAACCGGGTCGATGTACAGGTCCGAAAGCATCAGTTCGACAATCAGCTCGGGGTATTGTGCATGTAGCCTTTCGACCAAATGGGCTAGGTGCAGCCGCCCCAGCGCCACCGGGGCATTGAGTTTAACCAGCCCGCGAATGTCACCCCCCTTCCCTGCAGCATCTTCGTTGGCTGCGTCCAGTAACTCCAACACTTCGCGAACTTGCAGAAAATACCGCTCGCCGGCATCGGTGAGGCTGACCGCACGGGTATTGCGGTACAGCAGTTGTTGCCCGAGTTCTTTTTCAAGGGCAGCTATGAATCGTGAAACGGAGGATGCGGGTACCTGAAAGTGCCGCGCGGTGGCCGCAAAACTGCCTGTTGCAGCCACCATGGCGAAGTACCGATGGGCTTTGAGGTGCATACGGGTCGATCGCCTCTATAGCATTGCTGGAATCGCAATTATGTCTTGCTATACGGCTCAATTGTGGCAATTACAGCAAGAAAATATCATCTGCCAATTCTACCCACGAGATGGCTTTGATAATGCGCTTTTGGATCATTCCGTTAGTTGTTCTGGCAGGCATGGGGCTCTCAGTCGAGGCCGGCCTGCTGGGCCCATTAGGTTCGCAGGTCGGTCACCTTTGGGCCACGTTGGGGATCTTTGCGATTGGCTCACTACTGCTGACTTTCGGGCTGATTTTTGGCCGCCCGCGCTTGCGCACATTGTTCGCACAGCCGCGCTGGATGCTCAGTGGCGGCGTACTAGGGCCGATATACGTCGGCGCATTGACCATCGCCACCCCTCACATTGGTGTTGGGTTGACCATGGTGGGGATTCTGTTCGGTCAACTTGGCTCGAGCCTGATCATCGACCATTGGGGTTTGCTCGGTAGCGCCAAGCGCCATGTCGACCGATATCGGGTAGGCGCCTTGGTCGCCATCCTTGCCGCGCTGTGGCTCATTCACTGAGGAGAACCGTAATGGTTGCTGTGATGCTGTTGGTTGTTGTACTCGGTGGTGCCGTGCTCTGCGCGCAATCGGCTGTCAATGGTCGCCTTGGCGCAGATGTCGGGGTGCTGGAAAGTGCCTGGTTGACCTTTGTCATGGGCACCATGGTTAGTTTCTTGCTGGCATTCTTTCTTGAACCGCCACACGCCTGGAATTTGTTCACCGTTGCGCGTTGGCAGGTGACTGGCGCGTTTTTCGGGGTGATCTACATGCTGGCTATCGTCTTTGCTATCCCACGTGTGGGTACTGCGGTGGCAACGGTATCGGTCATCAGTGGCCAACTGCTGATGAGTTTGCTGATCGATCACTTTGCTTGGTTTGGCAATCCGGTCATTCCACTTGGGACCCACCGGCTTGCGGCCTTGGTGCTGCTTGCCATCGCTCTGGTGCTTATCTATCGCAGTAATGCCGTTCGCGAGACCGATCGACAGATGCAGGCATCACTCGCAGAGTGAGTGGGAGCAGCCTTGTACACGTCTGTCAGGAGTACGTGAGTGCAAGCGCGGACAGTAACAGACACAGGGCTGCCACCGCCGTCAAACGCAGGCGCATTGGCCGGTACCAGGCGGGTAGATTCTGCGGCAGGCTGCGATCTTGCCAAAGATGAGCCACGAACCCGCAGGCCAGAGCAAAACAAGCCAGCGCCGCAGGCATCAGTGTGCAAGCCCAACCGAGCAATGCCGGGATTACACTCCACAGCAACCGGTTTTGACGCTCCTTGGCCTCCAGGCCTGGGAGCAGCATGGCAAACCCCCAGTGAAGGGCGCCGATGAAGCTTAGTATCACAGCGCCATAGCTCACGATTGCTACTGCTGCCAAGGCCTGGAATGAAGCCTTGCTTATGATCAGTACCGTCAAAGCAATGAACGGTAGCAGCCCACCATAGCCCAGCACGGTAAATCGACCTGACGGCAGGGGTGAAGAAAGTTCGTTCATGGGCACCTCTCTAGTTGCGGCAAAACCGATACAGGGTACTGAAAAATCGTGCACGGCTAACGAGTGTCACACTTGGATGCTCCGCTGCTGCATCGGCTTGCACCGTCGGGGTGCGGCAGCCAGTGCAAGCTCGGCCGCAAACGACAGAACAACCGGTAACAAACTTCGAGCAAGGGACGTAATGGTCGCCAAGCCAATGGCGCGACCCATACGGCTGCGTTTGCTGCGCGCCATGCCCAGAGCGTGGCATCCAGGCCCGTGACCCACTGCCCGCTGGCGAACCTTGCATGCAAGCACGAGGCTAATTGCGCCACCGTCAAACCCAGAGGCGTTGGGTCGAAATGGGGGCTGCTGATGTCCACCAAGCACAGCCTCGCCGCAGTGGATCGTTTGCGTAGAAAGGCAATCTCCCTTGCGCACAAAGGGCAGGCGCCATCGTAATACAGTGTCAATGGCCACTTATAAAACATGTACAAACACCCATTCTTGTACAGTAATCTGTACAAGTTAGCTGAAGCAGAAAAAATCGCAATAGCTGATCTCCCCCCCATCCGACAGGAGCCCATCGCAACTGGGGGGTCGAATAAACCGACAAAGGTCAATGGTGAAGTGATGATGAAGCTCAGCACAGCCGTGCTTTGTCTCATCAGTCTGAAACAGTGAGGATGACAGCCGAATTTTCACTATAAGTGTGAAAGTATTACTGCGTTCGAGCGGTTTTTTCAGCCAATTCAAACGAATAGCCTTGTTCGCTATCCACCAAGAGGTCAAGCCCATGAAGGCCATCGTCTACACCCAGCCCGGTTTACCCATTGAAGACCCACAGTCGCTGTACGACGCCGAGTTACCCGTACCCAAGCCTGGGGCCCACGATCTGCTAGTGGAAATCAAGGCGATTGCCGTCAACCCGGTAGATACAAAAATCCGTGCAAGCCGTGGCGCAGACCAACCCCAAGTGCTTGGCTGGGACGCGGTTGGGGTGGTACGCGAAATAGGCGCCGAAGTGACATTGTTTCAGCCGGGCGATGAAGTGTTCTACGCCGGCGCCATCGACCGGCCTGGCACGTACAGTGAGTATCACCTGGTAGACGAACGCATTGTGGGCCGTAAGCCCCGTACCCTGGATAACGCTAGCGCCGCCGCCCTGCCCCTGACCTCCATCACAGCCTGGGAACTGTTGTTCGACCGTTTGGGCATTGAAGCTGACGGCGGCCAGGGCAAACGTCTTCTGGTCATTGGTGCTGGTGGGGGTGTTGGCTCGATCTTGATTCAACTTGCCAGCAAGCTTACGCAACTGACAGTGATCGGCAGCGCATCCCGGCCGCAGACGCAACAATGGGTCAAGGCGCTGGGCGCGCATCACGTGGTCGATCATTCGCAAGCGCTGCAACCGCAGTTGGCAGCGCTGGAACTCGATCCAGTCGATTATGTGATCAGCCTGACGCACACCGACACCTACCTGGCTCAATTGGTCGAGGTACTCCGGCCTCAGGGCAAGCTCGCATTGATCGACGACCCCGCACAGCTCGATGTGGTGCCGCTCAAGCGCAAATCGCTGTCCTTGCACTGGGAGCTGATGTTCACGCGCTCGCTCTACCACACCCAAGACATGGTCAACCAGCACCATCTGCTGCAGCGCGTTTCGCAACTGGTCGATGAAGGGGTACTCAAGACCACCATGGGCGAACACTTCGGTACCATCAACGCCGCTAATCTCAAGCGGGCTCATGCGCTCATCGAGAGCGGCAAGGCCAAAGGTAAAATCGTTCTTGAGGGATTTTGATCAGGGATAACGATCGAGGGATGCCTCGATGACATGCTCGATCGCTGTGACCACTTGGCGCGTGGCCTCGGCGATGGTGCCCTCGTTGCGGCATAGCATCCAGCCCTGATCCGCAACCGCCCGCTCGAAGGCTTCGGTACAGGCGACCTGCTCCTGCAGCCTGTACATCACTGTACTGCCCAACCCGCGGTTGCGTGCCACGGCCCTTGCCCACGAGGTATCGGGCGAAGTGACCACGCCAACGTGCAAGTCCGGCACTTGCACATTGCGTTCGCGGTTCATTCGCAGTATTTGCGAAAAGGGCACCGACCGGCGAAAAGCGGCATCGGAGGGGTACCAACGGTCGATGAGAATGATGCTGTCGCCAGGCTGCTTGGGCAGCACATTCCTGGTAATCCACGCGCGACTCTCGGCCAGGCGCTCGCATACCTGTAACTCCAGCGCCTGGCTGGGGTTTCTGGCCAACTGATTCACCAACGTCATGGTCGGCCCCCTGAAGGGGTCGCTTTTCTTTTCGCACAGCCTGACCACCTTGTGGTTAGCGGCCCTCAATGCCTGGGTGACCGCCTCCAGCAACGTAGTTTTGCCGGTGCCCTTGGGGCCATCCAGCGCAATGAATAAAGGACGGGGCATGTTTGGCAAGGTTTGGTTAGTTGCTGAAGAGAGGGTGAGTATGATGCATCGAAACACTCAAGGTATTGCATTTGAGCAGCCGCAAGGCCAAGAGCACATTTGTACCCCTTCAGTGTTTTCCAGCTTTTTTTGGATTTTTACGCGGCGTTTGAGCGAAGCGATGCTGTACTGTAGGTGAAATACTCACCTCAGCTAACGGCACAGGACCGATGCCCTTCGACCCCCAGATCAATCTGACCAACTGTGATCGAGAGCCAATCCAAATCCCTGGCAGCATTCAGCCCCACGGCTGTTTGCTGGCCTGCGATGCCTCAGCGACCGTGGTACTGCGCCATTCGGTAAATCTGCCGACAATGCTCGGCTTGACCTGTGCAATCAATGGTCAGCAACTGAGCGCCCTGCTCGGCCACGAGGTGGCACACACCCTGCGTAATTCGCTCGCCCGCACCCGTGAGGGCGCACGTCCCTCGCAGACCTTCAGCGTGGTGCTGCCGTCGGGCCGCACGTGCGATGTCTCGACCCATTTATTCAAGGGCAGCGCAATCATCGAGTTCGAGCCCGCTGGCGCCGGCATCGCCGAGCCCATCGAAATGGCACGTACGCTCATTGCTCAATTGCGTGAGGTTGACCAGCCACTGAAGCTGTTCCGAGATGCCGCCCGGTTCGTGCGTGCGGTGCTCGGTTATGACCGGGTGATGATTTACCAGCTGGGAAGTGACGGTGCCGGCAAGGTTGTGGCCGAAGCCAAGCGCGGCGACCTGGAAAGCTTCCTCGGCCAGTACTTCCCCGGGTCCGATATTCCTCAACAGGCCCGCGCCCTTTACCTGCGCAACCCGATCCGGGTCATTTCCGACGTCGCCTACCAGCGCGTTGCGATCGACCCGGTGTTGGATCCATCCGGCGAACCCTTGGACCTTTCCTACGCTCACTTGCGGAGCGTGTCACCGGTGCATTGTGAATACCTGACCAACATGGGCGTCGGCGCATCCATGTCGATTTCGGTGATCGTCGATGGCGCACTATGGGGGCTGATCGCCTGCCACCATTACTCGCCCCGTTCGCTGAGCATGGGGCAACGGGTAGCGGCCGAAATGTTCGGTGAGTTCTTCTCGCTGCACATACAGACGCTGCGTACCCGTGAGCACCTAAGCGCGGCGGTCAACGTCCACAAGGCGCTGGATGCGTTGCTCAGCGATGCCAACCGTACTGCGAACATCGAGACCTTCTTCCAGTCGCGGCTTGGTGAATTCCAGTCGCTGATACCCTGCGACGGCATCGGCATGTCGATCCAAGGGCGCTGGGTGTCGAACGGGCTGACGCCGCCCCACGCTGCCATCGCCGACCTGCTGGCCCTTGCACAGAGCATTGCCGCGGGCAAGACCTGGGCATCCAACCGGCTTTCGATGACGCACCCTGCAGCCCAACAATACGCCACGCAAGCCTCCGGTGTGCTGATTATCCCGATGTCGCAAACGCCAAGGGACTACCTCATGCTGTTTCGCAAGGAGGTCGTGGAAACCTTGGATTGGGCCGGCGACCCGAACAAAACATACGAGACAGGTGCACTTGGCGACCGCTTGACGCCACGCAAGAGCTTCGCGATCTGGAAAGAAACCGTGCATCAGCAGTCGGTGCCCTGGAGCGAACAGGATCGGCAATTTGGCGAGGCCATTCGTAAAGCGATCGTCGAAGTGGTGCTGCACAACACTGAACTGCTCGCCAATGAGCGCTCAAAGGCTGATATCCGCCAGCGCATGCTCAATGAAGAGCTCAACCATAGGGTCAAGAACATTCTGTCACTGATCGGTGCGCTGGTCGCTCACCCAGTGTCCGAGCAGCAGACCATCAGGGACTATGTGGCGAACCTCAAAGGCCGCATCCACGCGCTTTCCCTGGCCCACGACCAGGTCGTGCGCGGTGATGGTGGTGGGCGCCTGGCAACCTTGCTCGACGCTGAACTGTCGCCGTACCGTACGTCAGCCGGCGCGATTGAGCTTATTGGGCCCAACGTGATTCTCGACGCGCGGGCGTATTCGGTCATGGCCTTGGTGCTGCACGAGCTCGCCACCAATGCGGCCAAGTACGGGGCACTGTCCAGAGCCGGTGGCAAGCTCAGTGTCACGTGGGAACTCGACGCCGGGCAGGCCTGCGACATCACCTGGCGTGAATACCATGGGCCAACGGTTCTTGCGCCCAGGCGCACAGGCTTTGGCACAGTGCTGATCGACCGCAGCATCCCATTCGACCTGGGTGGCACCAGCAGAGTCGAATACCTGCCTGAAGGACTGCAGGGCTTTTTCAAGATCCCGTCCCGGCACCTTTCATTGAGCACAGACCCCGAGGGCCCCTGTCCTGTCACGCAGTTAGCGCAAGAGAGCAACGTGCTGGCCGCGTACAACGATGCCTGTGTCCTCATTCTGGAGGACCAGTTGGTGATTGCCGTGGGCTTGGAGCAGATACTCAACGACGCCCAGATCACCGATGTCATCACGACAGGCTCGGAGAGCGAAGCCATGAAGGTGCTGGCCAGCCGAACACCCGATGTAGCGATACTGGACATCAATCTGGGCACGGGGACTTCGGTCAATGTTGCAGATGAACTGGCGCGAAGAGGTGTGCCGTTCGTGTTCGCCACCGGCTATGGCGACGGCGCCAGCATTGCCCAGCACCTGCAACACGTGAAAGTGATCCGCAAGCCCTACGATGCCAATACCATTCTGGCCAGCCTGCAAGAACTGCTTGCTCCATGACCGGCAGCAGGCAGGCGCCCCAGACCGTCAGCGTATCGCAGCCAGTGTACTGGCCGCGTCGCTGACCTCGAACTTGCCAGGCGCCTCCACTGCAATATGTTTCACCACACCGTCGACCACCCACAGCGCATAGCGCAGTGAACGGCGCCCCATCCCCCGCGCCGAGAGATCCTGGGTCAGCCCTAGCGCAGCGCTGAATTCGCCGTTGCCGTCGCCGATCATCTGCACCGCATCGCCCACCTGCAGGCTGTTGCCCCAGGCATTCATGACGAATGCATCGTTGACCGACACACACAGAATCTCGTCGACGCCAGCTGCGAACAGTGCCTGTGCCTGCGCTACGTAACCTGGCACATGTCGCTCGGAGCACGTGGGGGTGAAGGCGCCGGGTAAACCAAAAATCACCACACTTTTGTTCTTGCAGCGTTCGCGTACCGAAAAGGCATCTGGGCCGATCGGGCAGGCGCCATCACCATTGCTGTATGCGTACAGCGTGGAATCGGGCAGGTGTTCGCCGAGCTGTATCATTGCGGTCTCCTGGTTGAATGGGGGGCGGGCGACATGATGCAGCAAGCGTCCCCGCCGGTACATGATAATGCTGTTCACTCAAGCCTAGGGGCTCGGCTTGAGCTCTTGGGCGGCGCTCGATCCCACAGGCGCTAAAAGGCTCAGCCACGTAGTTGGTACCAGGTAGTCTTCAACTGCGAGTACTTGTCGAACGAGTGCAACGAAAGGTCGCGGCCGAACCCGGACTGTTTGCCACCGCCGAAGGGCACCGTCACATCCAGGGCATCCACGGTGTTGACCGATACCGTGCCAGCCTTCAGCGCCCGCGCAACCCGGTGCGCGCGGTTCAGGTCATCGCTCCATACCGAGGCCGCCAGGCCGTAGATGCTGTCATTGGCAAGGCCAATGGCCTGCTCTTCGCTATCAAACGCGCTCACCGCAAGCACAGGGCCAAAAACCTCTTCCCTGGCCAAACTCATGCGTTGGTCCACATCGGCGAAGATGGTCGGCTCGATGAAGTTGTTGGAAGCGCCGATGGTCAGGCGCTGCCCACCACACAGCAGGCGCGCCCCCTGCTCGCTGGCCAAGCCGATGGCGCGGGCGATACGGCTGGCCTGCTCGGCATCGACAATAGCGCCTGCGCGGCTGGCCGGATCCAGCGGATTGCCTGGTTGCCACTGGCGGGCCTTGGCCTGGAGCAACTCGATGAACTCGTCATGGATCGCCCGCTGTACATACAACCGCGAATTGGCCGAGCACACTTCGCCTTGGTTGAAGAAAATACCAAAAGCTGCCTTTTCGGCGGCCAGGTCCAGATCTTGGCAGTCGGCGAATACCAGATTCGGGCTCTTGCCGCCGCATTCCAGCCACACTTGCTTGAGGTTGGACTGCGCCGAATACTGCATGAAGTATTTGCCCACCTGAGTGGAGCCGGTGAATACCAGGCAATCCACGTCAGCGTGCAACCCCAGCGCGCTGCCTGCCGTTTCGCCAAGCCCCGGGACCACGTTGAGCACACCCTCCGGCAAGCCCGCCTCAAGTGCCAGCTCGCCCAGACGCAACGCAGAAAACGGCGACTGCTCTGCCGGCTTGAGTACGACGCTATTGCCTGCAGCCAACGCTGGGGCCAGCTTCCACGCGGCCATATCGAGCGGGAAGTTCCACGGTACTACGGCAGCGACCACACCCAAGGCTTCACGGGTAATGGTGGCCAAGGCATTGGCAGCGGTGGGCGCAACCTGATCATAGAGTTTGTCGAGCGCCTCGCCATACCAGGCAAAGACGTGGGCCGAGCCCGGCACATCGATGTTATAGGCATCCATCACCGGCTTGCCCATGTTCAGCGAGTCCAACAGCGCCAGCTCTTCACGATGAGCCATGATCAGCTCGGCCAGGCGCAGCAGCACTTTCTTGCGCTCGGCGGGCGCCATGCGTGGCCACGGCCCTTGCTCGAACGCCCTGCGCGCCGCTTTGACGGCCATGTCGACTTCGGCCTGTTCACACCCAGCCACACGAGCCAGTACCTGCTCAGTGGCGGGGTTGATCGCATCGAAGGTGGCACCGCTGGCCGCACCGACCTGGCGCCCATCGATCAGAGCCTTGTCCCGCAGGCTCAGGCCCGCAGCGCGCTGTTGCCAGTATCCCAAATCGAACATACACACTCCTGACGACCGTCCCTGCGGTCTGATTGTTATGGGTCTGGCGAACATTCTTGGCCTGGCCGCAGGTCTGGCGAAACCAGCTTTTTGCTGCCACTTGCCCAGGAAAATACTCATCAAACCCAGGCGCCACGTAGCGCGCCGGGGGCGCAGGCTGCTCCCCCGAAAGGGTGATTTCGAGGCCTTGGCGAGTGTGGGAGCATTCCAGCCGACCCACCCCATGCACCCCCTCTGAGCCAACGTGTTCCGCCGTAGCGAGCGCGCTCGCTTACTGCAGCTTCCTGCATCCCTTTCAGGAGTCAGCCATGCATACAACAACAACTACAGCCCAGCACCAGCACCCTTGCTCCAACCCAGTTGCAAGCCGCTTCAGAAAATCCATGGGCATGACCGCGCTGGTGCTGTTCGGTCTGGCCTACATGGTCCCCCTTGCGGTCTTCACGACCTATGGGTTGGTCACCCAGATGACCAAAGGGCACCTGCCCATCGCCTACGTTATGACCCTCGCCGCCATGCTCTTGACCGCCTACAGCTATGGCCGCATGGTCCAGGCGCACCCTTACTCCGGGTCTGTTTACACCTACACCCGCAAGGCATTCGGTAGCCACTTCGGCTTCATCGCTGGCTGGACTTTGCTGCTGGACTACATCTTCCTACCCTTGCTCAGTTACCTGTTGATCGGCATTTACATGTCTGAGTATTTCCCTGCAATTCATGCCTGGGTTTGGGTGGCAGGTTCCATAGCGCTGGTGACCTTTCTCAACCTGATCGGCATCGAGTCCATCACTCGGGTCAACTGGATCCTGGTCGTGGCGCAATTGGTGTTCATCGTGGTGTTCGTCGCGCTGTCGATCCGTCAGCTCGACGACCAGGCGGCGCCAGTTTCACTGCTGGCGCCGTTTCACCACGACGGTTTCAGCGTGCCGTTGATCATGACCGGGGCGGCGGTGCTGTGCCTGTCGTTCCTGGGCTTCGATGCCGTGTCGACCATGGCCGAGGAAACCACTGACCCGACAAGGCGTATCCCCCAGGCGATCATGGCTGTGTCGCTGATTGGCGGTTTGCTGTTTCTCGTGGTGTCGTACTTCGCCCAGATGGTGTTCCCCGACTGGGCAAGCTTCGCCGACCCGGACTCGGCCTCGGTGGATGTGATGCGCCGTGTGGGTGGGGAAATGCTGGTTACCGCGTTCACCGCAACCTACGTGGCGGGCTGTTTCGCATCGGCCATGGTGTCACAGGCCAGCGTGTCCCGAGTGTTGTTCGCGATGGGCCGCGATGGCGCGCTGCCACGGGTGTTTGGCCGATTGGTCAGCAAAAAGCGCGTGCCGGCAACGGCGATCATGCTGGTCAGTGTGCTCTCGCTGATAGCGCTGTTCATCACCCTGGATACTGTGGCCAACATGATCAGTTTTGGCGCCCTGTTCGCGTTTTCGGCAGTGAACCTTGCTGTACTCAAGCACTACCTGATCGACCAGAAATTGCGCGGCATGCGCAATTACCTGTGGTACGGCGCCATCCCGGCACTTGGGTTTCTCAGCACGATCTGGTTGTGGACCAGCTTGTCGAGCATGTCCTTCACCATCGGGCTGTGCTGGATGGGTGTGGGCTTGCTTTGCCTGCTGGGCCTGACCAAGGCTTTCACGGTCAAGCTGCCAGACTTGCAGATGGCGGAATAACCGCTCGCGTCATCGCCAGCGACCTGAATTTCCTTGAATGTTACAATCCCTGATTAAACGTTTCAGTATGTTTCATTAAGGGACCGCAATGTCTGTTCAGGAACTACCGCCGCTGGCCGCTTCCAAGGGCGCCGTCGCCAAGATGGAGGCTGCGATGGCGCTGGGCAGCTTCGCCATCGGCACGGGCGAATTTGCCATTATGGGGCTGATGCCTGACATCGCCAGCAATCTGCATCTGACCGAGCCACAAGTCGGCCATGCCATCAGTGCTTATGCCTTGGGTGTGGTGGTCGGCGCCCCGACCTTGGCGATTCTCGGCGCCAAGCTGCTGCGCAAGCACATGCTGTTGTTGCTGATGGCGCTGTATGCCATCGGCAACCTGGCCACGGCCTTTGCTCCATCGTTCACAAGCATGGTTGCCTTTCGCTTCATCAGCGGCCTGCCCCATGGCGCTTATTTCGGCATCGCTGCGGTGGTAGCGGCAAGCATGGTGGCGAGCGACCAACGCGCTGGGGCAGTCGCCCGGGTGATGATGGGCCTGACCTTGGCAATGCTGCTGGGCAACCCGGTCGCGACCTTCCTCGGCCAGTTTTTCGGATGGCGCTCGGCGTTCGTGCTGGTTGGCGCCATCGCCTTGTGCACCATCGGCTTGGTTTGGCGCTATGTGCCGCAACCTCACGATGAGCCGCGCAGCGACCCGCGCAAAGAACTCAAAGCGTTCACCCTGCCCCAGGTTTGGATGGCACTGGGCATCGCAGCGATCGGCTTTGCCGGCATGTTCTGTGTGTTCAGCTATCTGGCACCGACCATGCTCCAGGTCACCCAAGTGGGGCCAGAGTGGATACCCTTCGGCCTGGCAGCGTTCGGTGCAGGGGGCATCATCGGCAACATTGCCGGCGGCAAGCTGTTCGACCGCTTGCAATTCCGCGCCGTAGGCATTGTGCTGGTGTGGTCGGCTGCTGTGCTGCTGGTGTTCAGTTTCGCCGCCCAAGCCTTGTGGTCGGTGCTACTGGGCATCGGCCTGGTGGGCACCATGATCGCCCTGGCCGCACCGCTGCAGATTCGCCTGATGGATATCGCCCATGAAGCGCCAAGCCTGGCTGCCGCCTCCAACCATGCCGCCTTCAACCTGGCCAATGCCCTGGGCCCTTGGTTTGGCGGTATGGCCATCAGTGCTGGCCTAGGCTGGACCAGCACAGGCTACATCGGAGCCGCTACCGCTGTGGCCGGGCTGCTGATCTACTGTGTAGCGCGGCGCATGAAAGGCGGGCATTGAACACCACCTGGCCCCTGCCTGACCGCGGCGGGGCTTGAGCTAGCGCTGGGCCATGCTGATCAAGCGCTCCAGTGCGCTTCGGGTCGACGGTGCCAGCTCAAGCTTCTCCCCGGTAGGGTCATGCAACGCCTTACCCATCATGTACAGCGCGGTGATGTCCTGCGCTGGCAAGTAGCCCTCCTTGCTCCAGGCCTGCAGTTGATAGGCAAAAAAGGCCATGGCCTGGGGTTTGTTGTCTACCATGTCCTCGATCCGCGCCAACAGCGTCTCCGACAGTTCCCAGCCCGAGCAGTGCGGCATTGGCTGCACCAGCGCTTGGTTCATCAGCGCGAACAATTCGCCCACGCGCGGGCACATCACGAGCAGGGCGCAGGTCCTGAGTTGCTGTTCTGGCGTGAACATCAGCGGCATTTTTTTGGCACCCCCATCCTTCTAAAGTGATAGCTCGTAGGTGTGTGAGTGTAATGATGTCGAAAAAGTGGCACTTCGCCTGGGAGAAAGCGCTTTTTCCCGATCAACGGCTCATATTCGTGGGCCGTCATTGCCACAAAAAGGTCGAGTCAGACCCGGTCAGCATTTTTTTCACAACTTCATCACTGAATTAGAACCTATAAGCTGGCAAACTTAACTGCCCCCTTTTAGTTGTTTAGCGGTGCTACTTTGCATAACTTTTGTTTCATTCAAAGCGTGCACTTCGTTAATTGCAATGCCCCACCCAACGCCCTGACAATCGCCCACGCTCCGAGCTGAACGCCAACCCCTGCGCGCCCTTGGCACGAGCTTGACCTCAATATCCGCCAATAAACTTTTCAGAGGAAGTTTATGAACGCGCCTGCCGCTCCTATCGACTTCGAACAACACGAGCAACTGTTGCTGACTGGCGCCACCGGCTTTCTCGGCGGCTCCGTCACTGCCCAATTGATCGCCAATGGGCGCAGCGCAAACTTGTGTTTCCTGGTCCGCGCCGACAACCCTGGGCAAGGGCTCGAACGCCTGCGGGCCAACCTGCGACAGCATGGCGTGGCAGAGCGCAACTGCCTGGCACTGCGCGACGAGCAGATAATCTGTGGCGATTTCCTCGACACCGCCTGGCTGGCCGAGGCGACACCACGGCTGATGCAGATCGACCGGGTGATCAACTGCGCAGCCGTGGCGTCGTTCTCCAAGAACCCGAACATCTGGCCGGTGAATGTCGAAGGCACCTACGCCTTCGCCGAGGTGATGAACCGCTCATCGCGCCTCAAGCGTTTTCTGCACGTGGGCACAGCCATGAGCTGCGGTCCTGCGCGCCAATCGCCGATCAGCGAATCCTGGGAATTTCCCGCAGCCGAGCAGCAACTGGTCGATTACACCGCCTCCAAGGCTGAGATCGAACGGCGCATGCGCGTGCAGCTGCCGCAACTGCCGCTGGTGGTGGCGCGCCCATCGATCGTGGTTGGCCACCGCACCCTCGGCTGCCAGGCTTCGGCCAGCATCTTCTGGGTGTTCCGCATGGGGTTCGCGTTGGAAAGCTTCACCTGCGAGCTGGACGAGCAGATCGATGTGATCCCGGTCGACTATTGCGCCGAAGCGTTGATCGGTCTCACCCTCAAGCCGCGCCTGGAGCACAACCTGTACCACATATCCGCAGGCCATCAGGCGGCCTGCACCTTTGGCGAGATCGACCGCGCGTTCGCCTTCGCCAATGGCGCGCAACCGGTGGGCGAGCGCTACCGCAAGGTCGATGTCGATGACCTGAAAAGCCTGGCCCAGGACTTCGAAGCGCGCATCGGCCCGGCCAACCCGCGCCTGGTACTGCGCGCCTTGCGCCTGTACAGCGGCTTTGCCGATCTGAACTACCTGTTCGACAACAGCCGCCTGCTGGAAGAAGGCATTGCCATGCCTCCACGCTTCACCGACTACTTGGATGTCTGCGTGAAATCCTCCCGTGGGGTCAGCATTGCCACGCAGATGCAGTGGGACTTCAAATAACGCCCTGATCAGTTGCCGTTGACCCAGTTAGGCGGACGCTCGCCCGCCAGGGCACTCAGCAGGTTGTCCACCGCACATCGCGCCATGGCCTCCCGGGTTTCATGGGTTGCTGAACCGATGTGCGGCGTGGCCACCACATTATCGAGTTGCAACAGTGGCGAATCGGCAGGCAACGGCTCCTGAACGAACACATCCAGCCCAGCACCGCGAATCCGCTTGTTCTGCAAAGCATCGATCAAGGCCGCTTCATCCACCACCCGGCCGCGAGCGATGTTCACCAGGATTGCCTCGGGCTTCATCAGCGCCAGCTGCTGCGCGCCGATCAGCCCTGCGGTGCTGGCACTGAGCGGCACCGTCAGGCACAGGTAATCGGCCTCGGCCAGCAGCGTCTCCAGGCTGCAGTAGCGCGCCCCATAGCGCGCATCCACCTCGGGCTTGGGCCGCGAACTGTGGTACAGCACGCGCATGCCGAACCCCGCCGCGCCGCGCCGCGCCAGCGCCTCACCAATTCGGCCCATGCCGACGATGCCCAAGGTCTTGCCATGCACATCGGTGCCGAAGTGCGCCGGCCCAAGGCTCGCCTGCCAACGCCCCTCCCGCACCCAGCCCGCGAGTTCCACAACACGTCGCGCAGTGGCCAGGATCAGCGCAAAACCGGTATCGGCGGTGGTTTCGGTCAGCACGTCCGGCGTGTTGGTCAGTTTCACTCCACGCCGGGTCAGGTCGGCGATGTTGTAGTTATCCACGCCAACTGACACACTGGCTATCACCTCCAGCTGGGGCGCAAGGTCCAGCAGGTCGCTGCCCAGCCGCACACTGGCGCCCAACAGCCCGTGCGCGCCTGGCAAGGCATCGCGCAACCGGGCCATGCCGTCCGGTGCATGGGCATCCACCCAAGTCACCTGCACCTGCTCTTCAAGCTTGGCCAGCAAGGCATCGGACAGGCGTTTGTATAGAACGATACGTTTTTTCATGACGGTTCCCTATTGGCTCACGGCCAGGCGCGGGCCACCGCGTTTGGCCCGGCCTGAGTTGGGTGAGGTTTTCAGCAAGACGGTCAGGGCGACAGCCGTGAGCAACGCCCCTGACATGAACAGGTAGGAGGCGCCCGGGCCGCCAGTGGCGCCATTGAGGTAGCCCACCAGCCAGGAACCCCCGAACGAACCCAATGCGCCCATGCTATTGATCAGCGCCATGGCACCACCGGCTACGTTGCTCGGCAATATCTCAGGGACTATGGCGAAAAACGGCCCGTAAGGCGCATACATGCAAGCCCCTGCAACCACCAACAGCGCATAGGACAACCAGAAGTGCTCACTTCCCAGCGCATACGAGCCATAGAACGCCACGGCAGCGATCAACAGCGGGGGCCAGACGAAACGCTTGCGCTTTTGCAGTTTGTCCGAGGCCCAGGAAACAGCCAGCATACCCAGCACCGCAGCCACATAAGGCACCGAGGCCAGCCAGCCGGCCTGGACGATATCGACATTGGCTGCCTGCTTGAGAATCGACGGCAGCCACAGCACAAAGCCATACACACCGATACTCCAGCAGAAGTATTGCAGCGACAGCACGATCACCTGTGGCGAACGGAACGCCTCGCGGTAGTTCTTCACCGGTTTGATGCCTTGCTGCTCAGCCGCCAGGGCCTGCTGCAGGCTGGCCTTTTCGGCATCGCTCAGCCAGGTCACCTGGGCAGGCCGGTCATCGACCAGGCGCCACCAGATGAAGGCCCACAGTACTGCCGGCAACCCCTCGATGATGAACATCCAGCGCCAGTCGAACTGCTTGATCAGGTAGCCAGACACCACCGACATCCACAGGATGGTCACCGGGTTGCCTAGCATCAGGAAGGTGTTGGCCCGCGAGCGTTCGGCCCGGGTGAACCAGTGGCACAGGTACACCAGCATGGCCGGCATCACCGCAGCTTCCACTACCCCAAGCAAAAAGCGGATGGCGATCAACAGGTAGACGTTGCTGATCATGCCGGTCAGGGTCGCCAGGCTACCCCAGAGGATGAGGCTGACGAAAATCAGCTTCTTGACGCTGCGCTTTTGCGCGTAGATAGCCCCCGGCACCTGAAAGAAGAAGTACCCGAGGAAGAACAGTGCCCCCAGCAACGAGGACAGCACAGGGGTGATCTTCAGGTCGTCGGCCATGCCCGACGCTGCGGCAAAGCCGTAGTTGGCGCGGTCCAGATAGGCCAGGCTGTAGGTAACGAAAACGATCGGGATGATGTACCACCACCGGCGTGGTGCAAGGCGAGTCGATTGCATGAAACATACTCCTGAGCTTGTTGTTTTTGTCGCAACAGGGCCGGCTAGCCGGCGATCAGCGGTTCAGGCACTTCTGCGCAGTTCGTGCGCTTGCAATTGATGACGGTGTGGCAGGCCTTCCATGTCGCCGCGCGACTGTACCGCGCGGCTGCCGCACCAGTTGCCGCGGGCGACCGCCTCAGCCAGTGGCAGGCCCTCGAGCAGCCCGCTGACCACACCGACAGCGAAGGCATCCCCGGCACCGACCGTGTCCACCACTTTGGCAACCGGCACTGGGGCGACCTGCCCTGCGTCACGGGCATTGCGGTAGTAAGCACCGGCATCTCCCAACTTGATCACGACGTGTTCCACACCCTGATCGAGGTAGAAGGCAGCAATGTCGGCCGGGGTATGCTGGCCAGTGAGCAAACGCCCCTCCTCCAGCCCGGGCAGCACCCAATGGGCTTTAGCCGCCAGTGCGTTGATCTCCCGGACCATGGTGGTGCGGTCTGGCCACAGCGATGGCCGCAGGTTGGGGTCGAAGGAAATGCTGCGCCCCGCAGCGCGCATGGCATCGACCAGGGCGTGGGACAGTGCTCGGCAACTGGCCGACAGCGCCGGTGGAATACCGGTGGCGTGCAGGTGACGGGCCTTTGTCAACTCATCGTCGAGCAGCGAAGTGGACAAGCGGCTCGCGGCAGAGTCGGCGCGGAAGTATTCCACCACCGGGTCGCTGCCGTCGTCGCAGCGGCTTTTCAGTTGGAAGCCCGTCGGGCGGCTGGGGTCTACCTCGACACGGCTACAATCCAAGCCCTCCTCGCGCAGGCTGGCCAGCACGAAACGCCCCAGCGAGTCATCGCCTACCCGGCTCAGCCAACGTACGCGAAAGCCCAGCCGGGCCAGGCCGATGGCAACGTTGCTGTCGGCGCCGGCAATACGCTTGCCGAACGCACCGACGCTGGCGAGCTCGCCCGCCTGCTCGGCCACGAACATGGCCATGGTTTCGCCAAAGCACAACACGTCATGCTCAAGCATGGCTCACCTCCTTGCTTGCACCCAGCCCAAGCCTTGCCAGGCTGTTGACTTGGTTACGGGTCAAGGTCAACAGGTCATCGCTGACCAGTGGGTACTCGACGGCCCGCACAAGGCCAGGGCTGAACTCATCGAACAACGCCTCCCAGGCCAGCAGATCGGCCTCAGCAGGCGGCACGGCGTGCAAGCGGCCATCAGGGCTTTGCTGCACGGCCTTGCAATGCACATAGCGCACCCACTTACCCAGTTGCCGGGCGGCCTGCAACGCGGACTCCCCCTGCCACTGCCAGTTGCCGATGTCGAAGGTCATGCCAAGCGGTATTTCCCAGCTGTGGGCACGTTGGAAGAAACGCACCAGCGGCTCGATGCGCCCGCCCTGGAGCGTTTGGTCGTTTTCCACCAGCAACACCGGGTCACCCTCTGCAAACAAGGCCTGCAAGGCGCCGAGATCGCAGCGCTCACGGTAATGACCCAGTGACACCTTCAGCGCCACCGCGCCGAACGCCCTTGCCAGTGCGAGCTTGGCGGGCAGGCGTGGGTCTGGCTGACCCTGCACCGTCCACAGTTCGAGCGGCGACGAGTAGAGGGCTTCCAGCCCAGCTCTGGTGATTGCCGCGCTGAACGAGGCAGGGTCCGGCGGGGCGTCGAACAATTCCTCGCGCAGTTCGATACGCCTGACGCCGGCGGCTGCCAACAGATCGATAAAGCTCATCTGCCCGCGTTGGCGCACCAGGTCGGCGCCGTAGCTGGAGAGGCTGATGGAAACGGGGTTCGAGTGCATTGTTTTTGTCCTTATGAAACCGGTTTCATTTTTAGCGTGCACTAAGCTGGGCAGCAAGCTGCACCGGCTTATTTGTCTACTTGGGTGGAACCTCGGGTAATCAGTTGTGCCTTGAAATCGATGCGCCGTGGCATGTCGCTATTGCCACGCAGGCGTTCGAGCAGGCACTCGAAAGCCGCTACGCCGATGCGTTCGGTAGGCTGAGACAGAGCGGTGATGCCGCCTCCAACAAGGGGGTACCAGTCCAGGTCATCCAGGGCGATCAGGCCGACATCGCTGAACAGCTTGCAACCGGATTCATGCAGCGCGCGGGTCACTGCAAGTGTGGCCACGCCATTGAAGGTGAAAATCGCTTGCCGCCCATGGCCATTGCTGGCCAGAAATGCGCCCAGGTTGGCCGGCAAGCCGGCGTCGACCTCCAACAACTGTTGGCGCATGCCGGCGCGGTTGCTGATCGATGCCGTAAACGCTTGCACCCGCTCCAGGCGCGAACTGGTGCCATCGAGCGGTTCGGTGACGGCGAGGATGTCGCGGTAGCCGCGCGCTTGAAGGTGGTCCAGTGCCTGCTCGATGGCATCGGCATTGTCCAGCCCCACCAGGTCAGCCTTGAGCTCTGGCAGTTGGCGGTCGACCAGCACCAAGGGCATGTCACGCTGTAGATTGAGCAGTTCACCGGGGTGGCGGCCGAGGGTGTTCACGATCAGGCCTTCGACGTTGTACGACTGCAGCGCCGTCAGGTGATGGCGCTCCTGCTCGTCGTCACGGTTGGTGTTGCACACCACCAGGCTGTAGCCATGCTGACGGCAGGCGGTTTCCACACCATGCATCACGGCCACTGAGTAAGGGTTGAGAATATCGGCAACCAGCATGCCGATCAGGCGCGTCTGACCGCGCTTGAGGCCCCGCGCCATTTGGTTGGGGCGGTAACCAAGGCGCTCGATCACCTCTTTCAGGCGCTTTGCGGTCACCTCGGCCAGCAACTGGCGGTCACCACCGATGTAGCGTGATACCGTGGCCTTGGAAACGCCAGCCACACGTGCCACTTCACTGATGGTCACGCGCTCGCGCGGGTATGAAGGTGAATCGGTCATTGCAAGGCCCTTGTGGTTGTTGTCGGCGTAGGTCAATGAAACCGGTTTCAATACAGCATAACTCTGGGCGTTCGGCAACTACCATTTGCGCTGCTGCGCCGAAAAAAATGTGTAGCAACCCTGATCGCTAGCATTCGCAAAGCTTTTGGATTGCGGTGAGGAAGCTGCCTTGTGGAAGCGGGTTCACCCGCAAACCGCACCCGCCACCGCGCAGTGCAGTGGCGAGGTGACCCGGCTCCCACAAAGCCCAGCCCGTGCTAGCGCAGGTCTTTCACATCCTTGGCGCTGACCTGGCTGCCTTGGTTGCCCCAGCTGGTGCGAATGAAGTTCACCACCTCAGCCACTTCCTGGTCGCTCAAGCGCCAGCCGAATGCCGGCATGGTGAAGTTCGACGGCGCGGTATGGGTTGCCGGCACCGTGCCGCCCGCCAGCACCACATGAATCAACGAAGTGGCATCGGCCGTCTGCACCACCGGATTGCCTGCCAGGGCTGGGAACACCCGGGTATACCCCTGGCCGTCGGTGCGGTGGCAGGCCGCGCAGTTGTCGATGTATACCGACGCTCCCGGCTTGCTGTCATCACCGTGCCACAGCGCATCGGCCACCTGCTTGTCATAGACGTGAGGCTTGTCGTTAGGGTCGCTCGGCGGCAAGGTCTTGAGATAGCGCGCGATAGCGGTCAGGTCGGCGTCGCTCATGTACTGCATGCTGTGCTCGACCACATCGCTCATACCGCCAAACACTGCACTGCGGTCACTGCGCCCCGTTTTGAGAAACTGCACCAGCTGCGCCTCGCTCCAGCTGCCCAGGCCATCCTTGTAATCGCCACGCAGGTTTTTGGCGATCCAACCCTCCAGCGGTGCACTGCCGGCCAGGAACTGCTCACCGTCCGCCGGGCTCAGGGCCTTTTCCTGCATGGTCAAAGCCCGCGGCGTGTGGCAAGCGCCACAATGGCCCAGGCCCTCGACCAAGTAGGCGCCACGGCTGACCACAGGGTCTGCAGCCGCTGGTGCCTGCCCCGCTTGCACCTCTGGGGCGAACAGCCCACGCCAGATCGCCAGCGGCCAGCGCATGCTCAATGGCCACGGGATATCGGTGGGCTTATTGGCCTGTGCCACTGGCTCCACGCCTTGCATGAAATAGGCATACAGCGCTTGCATGTCTTGGTCACTGACCCGCGCATAGGACGGGTACGGCATGGCCGGGTACAAGGTGCTGCCGTCCTTGGCGATGC
The DNA here is from genome assembly GCF_046230725.1 of Pseudomonas sp. KCJK9000. Lineage (NCBI taxonomy): Bacteria > Pseudomonadati > Pseudomonadota > Gammaproteobacteria > Pseudomonadales > Pseudomonadaceae > Pseudomonas > Pseudomonas sp. KCJK9000. The sequence continues at coordinate 133,573 of NZ_JBJJLN010000007.1, forward strand.
CTTTACGCACGGCCTGGTCGAATTCGGCGAAGCTGTAATGGCCGATGCCGCTAGGGTCCGGCGTGATGTTGGTGGAATACACGGTGCCAATCGGCGTTTGCATCGCCAGCCCGCCAGCGAAGGGCTTGCCGCCCTTGGCGGTGTGGCAGGCCACACAGTCACCGGCACGGGCCAGGTATTGGCCTTTTTTCACCAAAGCATCGTCAGCGTGCACGGCGGCGCTGGTGCCCAGCAGCAGGGTTGCGATCAACAGGTTTTTCATGTGCATCGCTCCTCAAGCCGCTACCAGCGGGCCGGGGTTTTTCAGGTACTGCTCGCGGATCGCCTTGGCCGACCAGTAGGTCAGCGCCGCCACTAGCCCGGTGGGGTTGTAGCCCAAGCCCTGGGGGAATGCCGATGCACCGGGAACGAATACGTTGTGCACGTCCCAGCTTTGCAGATAGCGGTTCAATGCGCTGGTCTTGGGGTCGGTGCCCATGATGGCGCCGCCGTTGAGGTGGGTGGTCTGGTAGCTGGCCGTGTTGAAATGCTCCTTGACCTTCTTGCCCAGAATGGCAATGGACTTTGGGTTCATCGCCTGGGCCACCTTGCTGAGCTTATCGACCATGAACTGGTTCATCTTGATGTCGTTCTCTTGCCAGTCGAAGGTCATGCGCAGCAGCGGCTGGCCGTAGGCATCGCGATAAGTTGGGTCCAGGTCCAGGTAGTTGCCACGGTAGGACTGGTGCGCACCATGGGCATCCATCGATACCTGGTGGGTGTAGTACTGCGCCGTGGCCTTCTTCCAGGCACTGCCCCAGGCTGGCGTGCCGGGGGGGTTGGCAGTACCTGAGATCGGACGGCTACCCGCCTGGTTGACCCACATCGGCGAGCCGCCGACGAAGCCGTGCGGGCCGTGGTCGAAGTTGTCGGCATTGAAGTCGTCGATGGCCACACCGTTGCCGCCAGCACCGATGAAGTTGTTGGTATAGGTGTTCTCGTCGAAGAACGCCTTGACCGTACCCATGTTCTGGTAGGCGAAGTTGCGCCCGACCACACCTTCGTTCTTGACTGGGTCGTAAGGCTTGCCGATGCCCGAGAGCAACATCAGCCGCACGTTGTTGAACTGGAAGGCGGCCAGGATCACGATGTCCGCCGGCTGCTCGACCTCTCGGCCCTGGGCGTCGATATAGGTCACGCCTGTGGCTTTGCGCTTGCTGTCGTCCAGGTTCACCCGCAGCACATGGGCGTTGGCCCGCAGCTCGAAATTCGGCACCTGGCGCAAGGCCGGCAGAATGTTCACGTTAGGCGAAGCTTTGGAGTACATGTAGCACACGTAACCGCTGCAGAAGCCGCAGAAATTACAGGGGCCCATCTGCGCGCCATACGGGTTGGTGTAAGGGCCAGACGTGTTGGCTGACGGCAGGTTGTAAGGCTTGTACCCCAGGCTTGCGGCGGCGCGCTCGAACAGCTTGGCCGACACCACATTCTTCTGCGCCGGCAGTGGGAACGGGTTGGAGCGGTCTGGCGCATAGGGGTTGCCGCCTTTGCCCTCGCCCACCAGCTTGCCGTTGACGGTCCACGCCTGGCCCGAGGTGCCGAACACCTTCTCGGCAAAGTCGAAATGCGGCTCCAGCTCTTCGTAGCTGACACCAAAGTCCTGGATGGTCATGTCTTCGGGGATGAAGCGTTTGCCGTAGCGTTCCTCGTAGTGGCTGCGCATGCGCAGCTCCATCGGGTCTACGCGAAAATGCACGCCCGACCAGTGCAGGCCCGCGCCGCCGACGCCCTTGCCCGGCAAGAAGGCGCCAAGCTGACGGTTGGGCAGTGCGACATCGTTGACGCTGTGGCGGATGGTCACGGTTTCTTTGGAAACATCGACGAACAGCTTCTTGCGCACGCTGTAGGTCAGCTCATCGATCACCTGCGGGTAGCTGCCATCGGGGTAGGTATCCTGCATCGGCCCACGTTCCAGGGCGACTACCTGCAACCCTGCTTCGGTGAGTTCCTTGGCCATGATCGCGCCCGTCCAGCCAAAGCCCACGATCACCACGTCGGCCTTTTTCATTGCGTTGGCCATGCCTTATGCCCTCTCACCACGGATGGAAACTGCCGGGAACGGGTACGGCTCGTTGCGCTCCACCCAATCCATGAAGTCGGCGCGCGCGCCTGGGAAGCCGATCTGCGTCCAGCCAACCATGCCTTTGTTGCCACCATGAATCGGGTCGCAGAAAAAGCCCTCGCGGGTGTTCTGCACCAACAGGCTGAAGAACACCTTGGCTGGCAACTGTTCGAAAACGATCTCACCGGCTTCTAGCTTGGTCAGCACCTTGTCGCGGGTAGCGCTGTCATGCTCGGCAAAGGTTTTGCCGCTGGCGTTCTTGCACCATGCATCGGTGGCGGCGATACCCAGGCGCCAGATTTGCTGAGGGCTCAGTTGCAGCTGATAGCCAAGCTCTGGGGCGGCATCGGCATTGAACGGGCCTTGCATGTACCACTGAGCCCCGGTGGCGTAAGGCGTGTTCATCTGCCGGTCGATGAATTCGGCGGCGCCAGCCTCGAGCGCACCTGGGCCAAGCTCATCGGCGGGAATGATGCGCGATACCGCTGCCTGCACGAACGCCCACTCCTCTGCGGTGAAGAAGCTGGGCTGGTAAGCCCCGGCCGGTGGTGTGGCCGGCACCTTGGGTTCGTGCGCATGCGCAGGCTCAGCCAGCAACTGGCTGGCACCTAAACCGGTGCTGGCCACGGTGACCACCGGGATCAGGGTCAAGGTCTTGCGCAGGAAATCCCGGCGCGGGTTGTCAGGGGCTTGCTCAGCCATTTGTAATCCTCATCAGCAATGGGTGGCCTTGGGTTGCGCCATCTGGAGTGCGGCCGAGGGCACCCGCCCTCGAGAAAGCCGAGTAATCTAGCCGCTTTGGAAATGTTTTGAAACCGGTTTCATCGGGGTGTACCGTACTCTTCCAGTACCGTGCAGCCGAACTATGGACCGCGTGCGCCGCAGCATTACTCACATGCCGGCATCGCTAAGCGTGTATGCGGCGCCCTACCCACCACTGAGGATCAGCAGATGCAATACGTCAAACTGGGCAACACCGGCCTGGATATCTCCAAACTGTGCCTGGGCTGCATGACCTTCGGCGAACCCGATGCCGGGACCCACCCGTGGACCTTGGGCGAAGCCGACAGCCGCCCGATCATCCGCCACGCCGTCGAGCAAGGCATCAACTTCTTCGACACGGCCAACAGTTATTCGGCCGGCACCTCGGAACTGATCCTTGGCAAGCTGCTGAAGGAATTCACCCGCCGCGACGAAACGGTAATCGCCACCAAGGTGTTCTACCCCGCCAACATGTGGCAGGGCAGCAACCGCCCCAACGAGCAGGGCCTGTCGCGCAAGGCCATCATGGCTAACATCGATGCCAGCCTCACCCGCCTGGGCACTGACTACGTCGACCTGTACCAGATCCACCGCTGGGACTACCACACGCCCATCGAAGAAACCATGGAGGCCCTGCACGATGTGGTGAAAGCCGGCAAGGCCCGTTACATCGGCGCCTCCTCGATGTACGCCTGGCAGTTCGCCAAAGCGCAGCAGGTGGCAGCCTGCAACGGCTGGAGCCGCTTCGTGTCGATGCAGAACTACCTCAACCTGATCTACCGGGAAGAAGAGCGTGAAATGATCCCGATGTGCAGGGACATGGGTGTTGGCCTGATGCCCTGGAGCCCCATGGCTCGCGGCCGGCTGACCCGCCCGCATGGCCAGCAGACCGCGCGCACCCGCAGCGATATTTCCGGGCAGTCGTTCTACGAAAAAACCGAAGTGGAAGATGGCCGGGTCATCGATGTGGTCGAGCAAGTCGCAGCCGAGCGCGGTGTGCCGATGGCACAGGTGGCGCTGGCCTGGGTGCTGGGCAAAAGCGGTGTCTCGGCGCCGATCGTTGGCGCCTCGAAAGTTGCACAACTCGACGATGCGATTGCAGCGCTGGCGTTCCAACTCAGTGCTGAGGAAATCGCCAGGCTCGAAGCGCCCTATGTGCCCCACCAGGTGACGGGCTTCAAGTGAGCGGCCCACTGTCTAATAGCCGGTCATTTCCAGGTAGCCTCGGCCTGTTGAGCTGCCAGTGACGCGCACCGGCCCTTCCCAATAGGGGAAACGGGTGCCCATCCAGGCTTTGGGCTGCACCGCCTCGACCGTTACATCCAGGCCTGTGGAGGGCACCTGTATTCGCCAGCGGGTCGGCACGCGCTTACCGTTGCCCTGCTCGCTCCAGGCCAGCGGCGTGAGCGCCACCTGCGCCCCCTGCAATGCATGCACCTGCCCATCCGGGCCCACCCAGGTACCCGCGCGGTAGGGCTGGGCTTGGTCCTCACGCACCTGAAACAGCATCAGCTTGGCGCCACGTTCCAGGTGCAGCGAAAACCAATCCCAACCACTTTGCCCGGCGGCCAACGGCTGGCTGCTCCATTCCCGGTCCAGCCACGCCTGCCCCGTGACCGCTATGCGCTGCCCGCCCCGTTCGACCTCACCGCGAACACGGTAGAACGGCTGGCTGTAATAGTAGGAGGCCTGCCCTTTGCCGGATTTTTCGCTATAACCCTGGTCACCCTGAAGCACCAGCGGATGGTCGCTGGCCAGGGTCAGGTCATAGCCAAAGCCTGGGCCGCTGGCGCGCATCTGCAAGCGTTGGAGGCCGTCATCGCCCTGCAGCGACCAATCATCGATCCATGCCCGAAACGGCCCAGTTTCAGCGCCGGCCTGGCCGACCCCACCTCGGGCTAGCGTTTCGCTGAACTGGTGGCCCTGGGGGCTGGTCAAGGCTGCATGGCCCATCCACAGGTTGGGGCTGCTCCAGTCAAGGATTTCGGCGCCGGGGCGCAGGGCTGAGCGAAACAGCGTCCATTGCACGCCCCAATCCTGGCCTTGGGCATCCTGCAGGTTGGCGGTGACGTACCACCACTCTATGCGGTAGCCATTGTGGGCGGCGTGATCTTGCGGGAATACCAACGGCGTACCACGGCTCACCTGCTTGAAGGCCGCCGCCTCGTCACCCAGGCCGGCGTAGCTGTTGGCCGGCGGCGCAGGCGCATCGCACCCCGCCAGCCAAAGGCAGGCCAGCAACACCCCGGTTTCAACTCGCATCGCCGTACCTTCGCAACAAGTCGCCTGGCTGGCGCCGGGCCAGTTGCCACAATGGCCAGGCGCTGGCCAGCAGGCTGGTGAACAGCCCCAGCGCGGCCAACTGCGCCAACTGGCTGACAAACACATGCCAAGGCAGCCGCCAGCCAAACGCCTGCACGTTGACCACCGCCACCAAGCACCAGGCCAGCAGCAAACCGAGGGGAATGGCCAATAGCACGGTGAAGCCGCTGAGCATCAGCGTCTGCCCAAGGCTTAGCCAGGCCAGCCAGCGGCGCGGCACACCTAGCGCCCACAGGGGCGCCAGCTGCCCGAGCCGTTGCTGGCCCAACGTGAGCTGCCCGATGAACAGCGCCAACCCGGCAACGCCAAGGGTAAGGCTATTAAGGGCTGCAGTGACCGCAAAGGTGCGGCTGAATACCTGTGTCGACCAGGCTTTCAGGCGGGCTTGCTCGACGTATTGCGTGTCATCCAAGGCGTAGCGCTGGCGTAACTTACCCTCGACACTGGCAACCTGGCCTGGCTGGATCAACAGGCTAAGGCCGCTCAAGGTGGCCGTTGCAACCCGCTGGCCAAGCCAGTGGGCATTGACCAGCACATGGCCCTTCGGGTTGCCGTAGTCGGCATAGATCCCGACCACGTTCACCGGCTGGGGAGGTTCGACCGGCAATTGCACCGTATCCCCAAGCTTCACGTTCAGGCGCCGCGCCAGTTGCTCGCTGAGCATGATTGCCTGCCCCTTGGCCAGTTGCCCCCAGGCATCGGTTACCTGCTCCAGAAGCGGCCAATGGTCACGGTAGAAAGGATGGTCGATCACCCCCTGCACCTGCACTGGCCAGCCCTGCATACGCCATTGCGCGCGCCAGCCCGGGAGCACTGCAGCCACATCGGGGTCGTGCTGCAACTGCTGATAGAGCTGCAGCGCCTGGGTATCGTCCCGTGGGGTAACGTACAGGTCTGCAGCCAGGCGCTGGTCGAGCCAGCCCACGAACGTGCGGCGAAACCCTTCGGTCATGCCACCCACACCGACACTGGCAGCCAAGGCCAGCAACAGTGCCATCAGCGCCAGGCTCAGTGCCGGTAGCTGCTGGCGGCTATCAGCGATGAACCATTGCACCAAAGGCCGGCGCCCTACCCGCGCCAAACCGGCCAGCAACAGCGCAAGTAGCCCCGGCAGTGCCAATGCCGCAGCCAATAGTAGGGCTGCGAGCAGCGCAAAGGCACTGGGCAGGTTGTTGCCCAATACCCCACAGGCCAAAGCCAACACGGCCAAGGCCAAGGCCGCCAGCGCCTGGCGCTTGAGCCAAGGCAATTGCGCCAATCGCCAAGCCTGGGGCTGGGCAACGGCCAGTAAGGGCAGGCGCGCGGCCCGCAGCAGGCTGTCCAGGCCCGCCAGCAGCGCGCCAAATAGGCTGACCGCAATACCCAGCAGCCAGCCAGACAACGGTAGATGCAACTGCCCAGAGACTTGCGCGCCATACAACCCACGCAAGCTGGACGCGAAGTCCGGCAGCAACAGCGCTGCCAGCCAATAACCGGCTAGCACCCCTGCCAGGCCGCCAGCCACGGCGAACAGGCCCAGTTCCAGCGCCAATGCGGCCAAGAGCACCTTCAGGCTGACCCCACAAGCGCGCAGGGTGCGGATCAGCCCCCGACGCTGCTCCAGCGCCAGTCCAATAGCAGCATGGGCGATAAACAGGCCAACCACGAATGCCAGCAGGCCCAACGCAGTCAGGTTCAGGTGGAAGCTTGCGGTGAGCCGTTGCAGGTCAGTGTCATCACCCGCAGGCTGGACTTTCAGCCGCTCAGCGACAGCCGGCGGCAATGGCTGGTCCCAGCCACTGACCAACCGCGAAAGCTGGCCTGGCGCACCCAGCAAGGCTTGGGCGACGCCGATATCGACCAGCATCACGCCGGGAGCCAACTGTGGGTCGAGCAGCAAAGGCGGTAGCGCCTTCCCGTCGGCTGTGCGCTGGATACCGGCCAGTTGGCCCAGGGTGTCCGGCCCTACCCGCGCTTGCCCGCCTGGGCCGATGAAAGCCTGCAGGTCAAAGTTGGCAAGCTCGCCGCCGGCAACCCCCATACCCGGCAGCATGCTTAGCGGCTCTATGCCAATCAGGCGGATGGCCACCGCCGCCTCGCCCGGCAAGCTCAGGCGCCCTTCCAGCACAGGCGTCACAGGCCAGCCTTGGCGGCGCAGTTGCACATAGAGGCTCTGGTCGAAGCGCTGCCCGTCGCGCGCAACGATCTGCGGATGTGCCGGCCCTCCCAACAAAGCGCTGGCCCGGGCATAGTCACTGCGCGCTTGCGTGTTGAGGGCCTGCACCCCAGTCCACAGAGCGGTTGCCAGCCATAGCCCGGTGAACAGGCTGACGCCTTGCAAGCGGTGCCGCCACCAGTGGCTGGCCAGGGCCTGCAGGGCAACCCGTAGCGTGTTCATGCCCCTTGCACCCGGCCTTGGTGCAGCACGCAGCGCTGCTGTAGGCAGGCGGCAAGACGTGGGCTGTGGGTCACCATCAGCAGGCTGCTGCCGGCATCGCTGACCAGTTGCAGCAGCAATGCCAGCACTTCGTCGCTGCTGGCTTCATCAAGGCTGCCGGTGGGTTCGTCGGCAAGTAACAGCGCCGGGCGGCTGGCCAGTGCTCGGCCGATCGCCACACGTTGCTGCTGGCCTCCGGAAAGCTGCTCCGGGTAACGCCCGAGCAAGCTGGTCAACCCCAACTGCTCGGCCAGATAGGCTACCCACTGCGGGTCATGGCGTTTGGCCAGGCGCGCTTGAAAAGCCAGGTTGCTCGCCACATCCAGGCTGCTGATCAGGTTGTATTGCTGGAACACCAAACCTATTCCTTCGCGCCGCCAACGGGCCAAGGTGCTCTCGCCGTGGGCTGCCAAGGGCTCGCCGTCGATGAGGATGCGCCCGCTGTCGGCGCGGTCCAGGCCGGCGACCAGGTGCAGCAAGGTACTTTTGCCGCTGCCGGACTCACCCATCAGGGCCAGGCTTGCCCCCCTTGCCAGGGCCAGGTCAATGCCACGCAGCACCGGGAGTGGGCCCTGGGCGGTGTGGAAAGCCTTGTGCAGGTGCTCGATGACCAGCATTGGAAAGGTACCTTGGCTGTTGTGCTAGTGCTTGCCGACGGTAGAACCGGCCGGCACGCGCTAGTTCAACAAGGCATGCTGCACGTCCACGACAGTCGCCGCCAGGCTGCTCAGATGCAGGTCCAACACTTGCTCCACTGGCGCTTGGTCCAACGGCCAGTGCAGAGCGATGCTGCCTGCCAATTGCCCATGTATCCGCACCGGCAAGGCAATTGCCCGGATCAGAAACGGCAGCCGCACTGGATACTCCCAATAGCCCTCGGTACGTTGGCCAAAGCCCTTTTTGACATCCCGTTCCAGGTCATCCATCACGGCCTCGGCAGCCATTGGCTCATGGGCTGCCAGGCGCTGAACCTCTTCTTGCGCCAGCTCTGTCAGGCACGCCCTGCCCATGGCCGAGTGAAACAGGCTGGCATGCTGGCCAACGATATGGCAGTTGTTCGGATAACGCTTGCGCAAAACTTGCGGTATGGCACTTTCCATCACCTCCAGGCGCTCACCATCGAAGCACGACAAGTCGGCTACCAGCCCAGTGCGCTCGCTTAGCTCCAGCAACAAAGGCGCTGCGCTTTCCACCAACTGGCGCTTGAAACGTTGCTGGCGGTCACCGAACAAGCGGCGGGCGCACAGGCGGTAGCGCCGGTCATTCAAACCACGGTAGACCCAGCCTTGCTCCTGCAAGGTAGCGAGCATGCGTGACGCTGTAGCCTTCGGGAGGCCGGTGAGGTAATGCACCTCTTCCAACCCCAATGCCTGATGCTCACCCAGCAATTCGACGATGGCCAGCGCGCGCTCGACCGAACGCACGCCACCGGTGTCTGTCGCTATGCCCATGTCTGTGACCTCCCTGGCGCTGCGTGGATGATCATCATGCCCAGCAAGATACGGGCCGCGTCAGCCCTTCAGCCGCTCACAAGGCTTGGCGGTGGGCGCCGCTGCACCCAGCGGGTCAGTTGCTCATGGGCGTAAGCCAGTTGCAGCACAGCATGGTCTGCCTGGGCCGGGCCTATGATCTGCAGGCCCGTCGGCAGGCCTGCGGCATTGAAACCGACCGGCACGCTCATGCTTGGCAAGCCCGCCAGGGTTGGCCCGATCACCACCTCCATCCAACGGTGATAGGTGTCCATGGGCCGCCCGCCAACCACTTCAGGCCAGGCCAGGGCTGCGTCGAAAGGGAACACCTGGGCAGATGGCAGCAGCAGATAATCGTAACGCTCGAACAAGCTGAGCAAGGCCTGGTACCACGCACTGCGATCCAGCGACGCTTGATAGACCGCCGCAGCGCTAAGCTGCAGGCCACCCTGCACCTCCCATTGCGCCTCGGGCTTGAGCAGCGCCCGTTTGCCAGGGTCGGCATAGGCCGCCGCCAGGCTGCCGTGCACCAGGAAGTGGCGGTGGGTGAGCCAACATTGCCACAAACGCGCCAGGTCGAAGGCCGGCTGACAAGCCTCGACGTTGCAGCCCAAGGTGGCAAAATCGGCCAGGGCTGCTTCGCACAGGGCCATCACCCCGTCTTCCATGGGTAGATAGCCGTCGTAATCGCCCAGCCAGCCAATTCGCACACCGGTGAAATCCCGCTGCAGCCCCGCCGCAAAATCCCGCTCGCCATCATTGAGTGACAGCGGCGCCCGCCGATCATACCCAGCCTGCACTGTCAGCAAGCGGGCGACATCGGTCACGCTGCGCCCCATTGGCCCCTCGGTGGCCAGCTGCTGCACGAACAGCTCCGGAGCCGGGCCATACGGCACCCGGCCTAGGGACGGGCGCAAGCCGAACACGTTGTTGAACGCAGCCGGGTTGCGCAGCGAGCCCATCATGTCGCTGCCATCGGCTACTGGCAGCAAGCGCATGGCCAACGCTGCCGCAGCGCCGCCGCTGCTGCCTCCGGCCACACGGCTGGCATCGTAGGCATTGGTGGTGGTGCCAAACAGCGGGTTGTAGCTCTGCGAGCCCAGCCCGAACTCCGGCACGTTGGTTTTACCGATGATGATCGCGCCACTGGCCCGCACCCGCGCCACGCTGATGGCGTCGTGGGCCGGCAGGTGTTCGGCGAACAGCGGCGAGCCCAGGGTAGTGCGTAGCCCGGCCGTGGCGGCCAGGTCCTTGATTGCCTGGGGCATTCCATGCATCCAACCGCGGGACTGCCCGCACGCCAGCTCCAGGTCGCACGCTTCGGCTTCGGCCAGCAGGGCCTGGGGCGAGCGCAGCGAGACCAAGGCATTGACCTGGGGGTTGCAGTGCTCGATGTGGCCCAGGTAAGCCTGCATCACCTCACGGCAACTGACCTGCCGAGCATGAATGGCTTGAGACAAGGCCTCGGCATCTAGGGCAACGATTGGGTCGAGGGCAAGCGCGTTCACGGTTTCACTCCAAGGTTGTAGTTCCCGGCCTTGCCGGCGCGCGGTGCTTCTTTCAGGCAATAGGTGCCAAGCAGGGTCAGCAGGCAGGCGAACAGCACATAGAACGAAGGGGCCACGGGTGTGCCTAGAACCTGGCTAAGCCAGGTCACGATCAACGGCGCGAAGCCACCGAACACCATCACCGCCACGTTGTACGCCACCGACACACCGGTAGAGCGCACCTCTACCGGGAACTGCTCGGCCAGTGCGGTGGGTGCCGGGCCAAAAAAGCCTCCAATGACCGAACACAGCAGCAGTTGCATCACTAGCAAACGCTGCACCGAAGGTGCGGCGGCCACCCATACATAAAGTGGGTACACCATGACGAAGAATGCCAGGGTGAAGGCCATCAGTACGGGCCGACGCCCCAGCCGATCCGAGAGCACACCGGCCAGGGGGATGACCACGGTCATCACCCCGACGGCGAGCATCTGTACCAGCAACACCTGATCCAGCGGCAGGCCAAGGTTCTTGTGGGCAAAGGTGGGCATGTTCACCAGCACCACATAGAACGACACCGTCGCGCCACAGGCCAGGCCCATCGACACCAGGAGGCTGCGCCGGTGCTCGCTCAACACCCACCACAGGCCCGGCGCCTGGCCCTTGGCCTGCTTGCGAGCCTGCAGAAACTCCTCCGGCTCCTGCATGTGCCGGCGAATCCACAGACCCACCGGGCCGATCAGCAAGCCGAACACGAACGGAATTCGCCAGCCCCAGCTATCCAGCGCCTGGGGCGTACACAGGTGAGTGACCAGTGCGACCATCGCCGCCCCACTGAACACCGCAAGGCACTGCCCCACCAATTGCCACGAGCCATACAGCCCCTTGCGATGGGCCGGCGCACTCTCCACCAGAAACGCCGTGGCGCTGGCATACTCGCCTCCGGTAGCAAAGCCCTGCAGCATCCGCGCGACCACGATCAACAGCGGCGCGCCCATACCAATGGCCAGGTAATTTGGGGCGAACGCGATCATGGCGATCGACACCGTCATCAAGCGAATGATCAACTGCATCGCCGCTTTGCGCCCCTTGCGGTCGGCGTAAACCCCCAGCAGCACGCCACCCACCGGACGCATGAAAAAGCCCACGCCAAAGGTGGCCAGTGCCATCAGCAGCGAAGCGTATTCGTCGTCAGAAGGGAAAAACTGGCGGGCGATGATGCTCGCCAGAAAGCCGTACACGATAAAGTCATACCACTCCAGCGCATTACCGATGACCGCCGCGACCACTTGCCGGGTACGCGACGCGCCTGTGTTGGAAATCTGCATGGGGAACGCTCCCTTTTTTGTTCAAGTGATCGCCCAGGCGCAGCCGCGCCCAGGGCCGAGCGGCAGTTGTCAACACAGGGGCAATCAGGCCGGCTTAAGCCAGCTCTCGGTCAGCGCGGCCCAGTAGGCGGCGCCGGTCAGCAGAATGTCGTCGTTGAAGTCGTAGCCGGGGTTGTGCACCATCGGCCCTTGCATGCCGTTACCAATAAACAGGTAGGCACCGGGGCAGCGCTGCAGCATCCAGGCAAAGTCCTCGCTGCCCATCAGCTTGCGGGTGCTGCCATCGACCTTGTCAGCGCCGAGCAGCGCTACCCCCACCTGCTCGGCGAAGGCATTTTCGGCTGCATGGTTGACCAGCACCGGGTAGGCCGGGCGGTGCTCGATGCTGGCGGTGCAGCCAAAGCTTTGCGCCTGGCTGACGATGATCGCCCGCACCCGCTCAAGGGTCTGCGCCCGCACCTGCGCATCCAGCGCACGCAGGCTCAGGCGCAGCAACGCCTGCTGCGGGATCACATTGGCAGCCTCGCCTGCCTGGAACGCGCCAACGGTTACCACCGCCGCTTCCTGGGCATCGATATTGCGCGCCACCACGGTCTGCAACGCCATCACCACACTGGCTGCGGCCACCAGGGGGTCGACGGTCAGATGCGGCATGGAACCATGCCCGCCAACACCCGCGATGGTCACGCTGAGCAAGTCTTGCGAGGCCATCATCGGCCCTTCCCGCAAGCCCAAATGCCCGGCCGGCAGCCCTGGCATGTTGTGCATGCCAAACAGCGCGTCACAGGGGAAGCGCTGCAGCAAGCCATCGGCCAGCATCGCCTCGGCCCCGCCCTGGCCCTCCTCCGCAGGTTGGAAAATCAGCGTCAACGTGCCATCGAACTGCCGCGTCGCAGCCAGGTAACGCGCTGCACCGAGCAGCATGGTGGTATGCCCATCATGCCCACAAGCATGCATACAGCCTTGGTGACGGCTGCTGTAGGCCGCACCGGTAGCTTCGTGAATGGGCAGCGCATCCATGTCGGCACGCAACCCCAGCTTGCGCGTACTGCTGCCATTGCGCAGCACCCCTACCACTCCGGTTTTGCCGATACCGGTATGCACCTCATAACCCCACTGCTGCAGCAGCGAGGCAACCAGCGCCGACGTGCGGCTTTCTTCGAAACCCAGTTCAGGGTGGGCGTGGATGTCGTGGCGGATGGCGTGCAGGTCGCAGGCCACGTCGTTAAGCCAAGCCAGGATGTGCTGATGTCGCTGCATGGGAATCTCCTCGCGCGGGTGGGCCCCGGTTCTTGTTGTTCGCTTGAGATCACGACGGAGCTGGCAGGTCGTGTTAGGCGACAGATAAGCGCGAGTGGTGAGGGAGTACAAACTAATGTGGTTCCACGGGGTGGAACTAGTGGTACGCACATAGGGTTGCAGGCGAGGATTTGCGCTGCACTGCAGGTGTACGGGGATGCTGGCGGTCGCGGGCATGTCGAGTGAAGTGCAGGACGTGGCCGTTGGCGGTTTGCTGAGTGCAGCGGCAGCTGGGTGTTGTTAGCCGGGCAGGTTGCCGGCGCATTGCACTTCCAGCTCGCTGCCGGGTACGTCGGTGAGCTAGCTAGTTCTTGATGCGGATGCATTCAAAACGCCCAATACTCAATGTAACTTGGCAATTATCTCATCGCGAGGCTTGGTATCCTCCAAGAATATTGCCATCCAAGCATTCATGACCTCGAATACATCAACATCCAATTCTGGAACCATTGGGTGTTCGTGCCACCATATCAAACCCTCCGTATCCCCCCGCTTGGCTGCATCTACCGCGACATAGTCTCCAGCTCCGTTTGAAAAGACCGTAATCCATTGCTTAGCGAACGAGTCATCATCCTCATCGACCAAATCTGAAACACGGGGTTGGTCACCAAGGCTTTGCGGCCCCATCGAACGTGCAGGAAAGAACGTGTACCCGTCGTGCACATCACGATAAAATTCTTGAAGCCTGGCTGGAAGCCCATTGAAGTTTACGTTATCAGCGGTGTAAGCCTCCACAGGCATCCCACCCACATAATAATAAAGACCGTTTGCATCGTGAAAAACATATACAAGTTTAACACTAGCGCCTAGCATCAACACCGTGCCCAGCAAGCTACCGTTGAATAACGAAATGACAGACGGGAATTCGTTTGAAAAAGAATTCCAACTTTGCGGGTATACAGGCGAACTTTCGAGGTTCAGCCCGAATCGCTCCCAACTCTTAGGCAAACATAAATCAGCAGGAACATCATTGTGATCGAAGCATATTTTACAATCAGCAAAAGTATTTTCAATATCCTGAATAATATCGTTAAGCGTGATCATTCTACCCCCTACAAGAAGCCAGAAATCATTTGCTGCAGTTAAATTTCTAATTTCGTAGCGAGATCC